>JAJZPP010000043.1 GCA_021811115.1 bacterium
AATACGCTTCAAGAACAGCTGCTTGTCTCTTCAAATCTTCTTTTTGATCATGACTTGACACAAAGAGCATAGGCAATCGTTCGCTTTTCATCAACAATTTTCCGGGAAGTCCGTCCTAATAATTGGCCCAGCTCATATCTTCGATGTCCTTTGGGCGTTCGTTCGGCAGTGATTTTGCCTGCCTTTTCCCAACGACGAAGCGTCCTGTTCGACACTCCTAATTCTTTTGCTGCTTTTCCGATTGAAATTTTCATAGGACTAAAATGTAGACAAAATGTCCCATTTTGTCAATATAAGTTCAGATTTTATCGAGCTGTGTCAAACCCCCATTCTTGACCTTGCCACCGCAACCATTACCCTCGCCTATTCCATAGGAAAGGGGGTCGGCACACTGGCTCCAGCCGTCCTCGATGGGCTAGAAACTGCTACCACTATCCTCGGAGCTGCCGCCGGGGCATTAACGACCCTTTTGGGAGGGTATTCCCTCATTACAAACATCACGCGTTGCAAAGAGGCTGCGCGCAAGCAAAAAGAGGTGGCCACCCAACTCGAAACGCTCCAAAACCCTTCTCAAACCGGTGTTGCCCAAGAGACTTGGGCTCTGTGTACCAAAATGGGAGGAATCCACCTCAACCGAGAACAACTCAAGGCCAACAAGGCGTGGAGAACCTCCCTTCTCAAAGCGTGCGCAAGCGCCATGGCAACGGTTGGCGGAATTCTTGGTATAGCCAGTGCCTTTACAGGAGGAGCCGCCGCCGTGGGAATCGCCATCGCCGCTGTCGTTTTAGGAATCATTGGAGCCAGCGTCGGAGTGGTCTCCTATCTTTCAACACGACGCCTCAAGAAGGAACTTGAGGCTATGCCATGAATCTCAGGGCCGGATTGTGAAACATTGGCCACGCAGCTCATCGACTGTTCACAAGAGCAAAGAGAAGAAATAAAAGGGCTCTTAAGGCTATCAGAAGAACTTCCGATGGACCGCGAGGCTATTGTCGCGCTCCTTCAAACCCAATTCGTGAAATGAGCTAGACAAAAAAATAGGCACAGTCTAGAATCCGGCTCACAATTTTCGCAAGTGCTCAAGAAGTTGAGGTTGACAAGTTTATGGCTTCCATCAATGCGAGGGTTTCATCATTTGTGATGTGCCTTGTTGCTGCCGTGCTATTTCAGCTCACGCGCGCCTCTATTACAAGCGTCGCTTTTGTGAGTGATGTTCTCATTTTAGCCGTTGCCGGAGTGGTTCTGGTCGAGATTATCCGTTTTCTGGCGAAGGCATGGACCCCTCGCACGCTCCTCATCGGCCTATTCGCCCTCATCGTCGGGTTTGGGGCGGCCACCTTTATCGTTCTATGCTCCCAGATTCTCTTCGGGCTTCAGGCCTTCCCGCAGATGTTCGACCCGCTCTTGCGCTTCCTCCTCCCCTTAAGCGCCACGCTGGCTGCCTATTCTGGCTTGCAGACGCTCTCCATTGCAAAACGGAGCGATAGTGAGAGTGAGGACTCAACCGAAGGGGGAGAACGGACGCGCACCTACATTCCCGATCTCGCTGCGCTTGAAGACGGCCGCATCCTCGACTTAGCCCGTACCGGACTCTTCGATAATCAACTCATCCTTCCGAGCTTCCTGGCTACCGATTTGCGATTCCTCTCAGAAACCGGCGAAGAATCATCGCGCATCCGAGCCAAAAAAGCGCTCGACGCCCTGCGCAAACTAGAATCCCTCCCCAAACTCAATGCGAGAATTCGAGATTTCCATATCACAGAAGAGCTTGAGCTCAGCGAAAAACTCCTCAAATGCGCGAAGAGATCCCATTCGCTCATCATGACCAACGAGAATGCCCCCTTGCGCCAAGATGCCGACCAGTACTTCGCCATCGATTCGATTGCCAACGCTCTTCGTCCCCCGATCCCAAAGGGAGAGATGCTCTCGATCAAGATCCAACGGCTCGGCAAAGAGCCCAAACAGGGCATTGGCTACCTCGATGACGGGACTATGGTCGTTGTGAATGGGGGTGGCGACTTCCTCGGACGATCCGTTCGAACGCAGGTGCTCTCCCAAAAATACTCTTCCTCTGGAAAAATTGTCTTCTGTAATGTTCGTGAGGAAGATCTGTATGATGACCGCTCAGGCAACTTTGCAGTTCCCTTCCCTCAGATTGAGACCACCTCATTTACTCCCTACTCTTCATGATCCTTGGTATCGGATGCGATCTTATTGAGATTGAGCGGATCGAGGGAGTCATCGCCCGCTTTAAAGAGAGCTTTCTCGAAAGGCTCTTTACTCCTTTTGAAATTGCCTACTGCTCTAGCATCGCAAAACCGGCTCTCCGATTTGCAGGAAGGTTTGCCGCCAAAGAGGCTATTTCCAAAGCGCTCGCCTGTGGTATTGGGAATAGGCTTTCGTGGCTCGACATGGAGATCCGAAATGACGAAGTGGGAAAACCGTTTCTTATCCTCAACCCTGTTATTTCCGCCCAGTTCGGCGTAGTCAGCTCCCACATTTCGATTAGCCATTCCACAACTCTGGCCATGGCGTATGTGATTTTAGAAGGATAGTGGCACAGAAATGCTCGCCTGACATGATTGGGCTCTCACAACAGGGCCTTTTGTCACCATTCGCCAGATCGCAGAGATTCTGGCCTCCACACCATTAGAAAAACGGTAGGCATAGCTGGCCGTAACGGTTTTTACCACCGTTCGCATCGTCCCAATCCCACAAAACCGTCTCGCACGGCCAAACGTCTCGGTACATCCAAGCGAGCCCCTCAAGAAGTGGCGAGAAAAGAGTACCTGCTGCATCCCAACCTCTCCACCCATCCACCTAGCGTTGTGGGTTCCGATACCCCCTCCCACATACGCAAAGAGTTGGGTATACGCGTGCGGCCTTACGATCAGATGCTTTCCCAAACCGACTCCACACTCAGCTGTAGAGGGAGCCATCTCAAAAAAGACGGCCTTCCTAGCACGCTCCCGCTGTGCTGTAGACCCAGCGGCAAAACAGGTGAGGGCTACAGGGCTGCCAGTAAGATCGGAGAGGAGTTGCCGTTCCACCCTCGCGCCTATTTTGGCTGTCTCAATCGAGTTCCCTGAGAGAAAAATGTCCGACTCCCACTCAGGGTAGGGCGAGCCTGAGACGAGGAGAGTTCCCTGAAACGCCTGTTCGGGAGAGTGGGCCGGCAGCCTTCGATGACGGGGAGTGGCTGAAAGCCGCTCTAACACAAGCGTGGGGCGTATCTCAAGAAAATTTTTTGTCCATGGCACCGCCTCAAAAGGAGGAGCCCCATACAACGACGCTCCCGTGAGGAGGAGGAGAAACCACCTCTTCACTTTCAACCACCCATTTCCATAGCCGACCATTCCCGTTCGACCTCCATGGAGGCCATGCAACCTGCCGCCGCAGCGGTAATGGCCTGTCGGAACTTTCGATCATGCACGTCGCCTGCTGCAAAAATGCCCGGAACAGAGGTTTTGTTTGTGCCAGGAATGAGCCGAACATAGCCGAGCTCATCCAGTTGGACTGCGCCATTGAGGAAGGCTGTATTGGGCTCATGACCCACCGCAAAGAAGACCCCGGCGGCTGGGTGGATCTCAGCGGTGTCTGTCTTGACATTCTTAATGCGAATCGACCGTACGACGGAATCGCCCAAGACCTCCTCGACAACGCTGTCCCACAGCACCGTAATCTTGGGGTGGTGGAGGACACGATCGGCCATAATTTTCGAAGCACGAAACACATCCCGCCGGTGGACGATAAAGACTCTCGACGCATACCGCGTCAAGAAGAGAGCCTCCTCCATCGCCGAATCACCCCCTCCGATGACGAAGAGGTCCTTATTCCGAAAGAGCGGCATGGCTCCGTCGCAGACGGCACAGGCGGACACCCCTTTTTGCCACAGCTCACCATCTCGAGTCCCTTTGATATCGAGCCGCTTCGCTGAAGCGCCTGTCGCGATGATGATGAAGTGGGCGTACAGCGTGCGCTCTTGCGTCTCAATGAGGAACGGCCGTTTTGAGGTATCAAGAGAGATGACATCCTCTAGAAGCACTTTTGTCCCAAATTTTTCAGCCTGTTTCTGCATGCGATCCATGAGTTCTGGTCCAGAAACGCCATCTGAGAAGCCGGGATAATTCTCGACATCGGTCGTCGTCATGAGCTGACCGCCGGCGATACCAGATTGAAACCCTGCAAACAAAACGGGCTGTAACATAGCCCTGGCGGCATAAATGGCAGCCGAATACCCTGAAGGACCCGAACCGATTACCGCAACTTTAATGGCATCAACAGTCATGTACTCCTCTCCTATCTAATCACTTGGCTATTGTGCACATCCCGCCTTTTCTTAGCCGCGAAAAAAACATAAAACACTCTGGCGAAAAAAATTCGAAGCCTCGTACACTTAAAGATATCGACAACTTACAGAGGCTGGACGTCCCCCAGACTATATGTCAGAAGCTTTTCGAAGCATTCATAGATGTAGGATGTGATGAATACAGGCGCATATCCTTACTCCCTTGCGACTGCGCCAAGAACCCTAAAGATCATCCTACTCTCATTTCTCGCCTTTACTGTTTCTCTCTCATCCTCGATTGCCTGGAAAGTTTCTGATGCCGATTTTGCAACGAAGGTTGGATCTGATAGTCTGGCCTCAGCCTATATGCTGACGGCATTTATGATGTTTATCGGGGCCGGTTGCGTGCTCGCCAGATTAAAAAAAGGAAGCCCCCAATCGATCTTCTTCTCTGTCCAAAAGATTTCCTCCATTGCGTTTGGGACGCTGGCTATGGTGGAGACGGTTTTTCACATCAGCCAGTTTACCAGCATCATCTTCATTTTGAAGGTGATCGGGTACGGGTATTCAGCTATCGTCCTGAACTCCTATTGGATCGGCCTTGACTCCTACAACAGCCGCACACGTCTTTCCACGAGCGAATGCACCCTCTTCTCCTTTTGTACCTACGTCGGCATGTTGGTCGCTGGCGTCTGCCTCCAATCCAATTCGATCGGCGCCAGCCAACTGGGCCTTCTCGTCGCCTGCTGCAGCGTAGTCTGCTGGATCCTTGGACGAATCGCCTTCGGAGCCGCCGTCAATGAACTGTACCTCCCGGCAAAGGAAGATGAGCCGCCCCGTACCGAACCATTTGGCCAAACCATCTGGCAGGCTATTCGGAGTTCGAGCGCTGTCATGACGCTCGTCGTCGGCAGCCTGCTCTTGAACGTCCTCATCCTTTCAACAGAGTACAGTTTCATCGCCGACTTCGAATCCCGCCTCTTCTCCCAATCCGGAACCCCCACTCGCGTCCAATCGGTAGGTACCTTTGTGGCCATGATTGGGCTTGGGAATATCCTTACCCTTTTCTCCTATCGCATATGGTCGCGCTTCTGTCTGGCTCGAGCCATCCTTCCCGTGGCCACCGTTCTGGCACTCATTACGATTCGAGTGGGATTCACCGACTGCCACTCCATCTTCGCATCGGTCATGGCCCTCATTGTGGTTGAGAGCCTCTACCCGCTCGTCGTTGAAAGCAATATGCAGTACCTGCTCAACCGATTCCCCCCTTCAGAACGGATGAAAGCCCGAATGCTGATTGAGACGATCGCCGAACCAACCGGCATTCTCTTTACCGCCATCCTCGCTGCCCTCTCCTGGATCGATACCCATACCATGAGCATCGCTGTCGTCTTCTTCACCCTCGCCTTGGCCCTCTTTTCTTGGTACATGGATTCCTCGTGGCAAAAGAGACAGGAACTCTCATTCCGCTCCGCCGCCCTCGGCTTTGCCAGCCGGTGTTGTGCCTGGCTCGTCATGGCACACACGTTATTGCCCTGTCTGGAACATTGCGTTGATTTTTCTGAAGATTTGAAGATCGTGGAAGGGTACAATTGGCTGTGCATCCCGGCCGTCAAATGGGCGGATGAAATTTAGGAAGAGGCTTTTTATGAAATCCATATTTTTGTCTTGTCTCATTTCCACGTGTACAGAGCTCTTCAAACACCTCTCCTCTGACACTCTACCCCAGGGGCAAAAAAAGGCTCTCTTCCTGCTCCTCCAACATGCTGTAGGAGGCTGCGCTTGAGTAGTAAGGACCTTGTTGTTCTCGGGACATCGAGCCAACAACCAACCCGTCACAGAAACCACGGAGCCTACCTCTTCCGCTGGAACGGAGAGGGGTTATTGTTTGATCCTGGGGAAGGAACCCAGCGGCAATTCATCTTTGCGGATGTAGTGCCGACCGTAGTGACCAGAATGTTTATCTCCCATTTCCATGGGGACCACTGCCTCGGCGTTGGCTCCAT
>JAJZPP010000044.1 GCA_021811115.1 bacterium
CCTACTTTGTCATACCCCAGGCAAGTTCCAAAAGAAGAGCGACGAAAATCTTGAATCTTGGTTACAATTATCAAAAATAGTGGGGTAGCTCTTGAAACAGCGGTTTATTACCGGTCTTACTATCATTCTGCCGCTGGCCATTACGGCGTGGATTCTCTTGATTCTCGTCCACCTGTGTACAAAGCCATTTTTGGCTTTGACTCATGTCGCACTGGCCACTTTCGGCCTTTTCGAGGAAGGATTTTGGATCTTTTCGCACGAGCAAATGGTCTCGCTCGTATCGACAACTTTCATTCTTATCGTCCTCTTCGCCTTTCTCTTCACTATTGGTTTTATCACCCAAAAATTCTTCTTCCACGCTGTCATGCATTGGTTTGAAAAACTGTTGCTCCGTATTCCTCTCCTCAACAAGGTGTACCAAGCGTGTCATGATTTTACGAATGTTATCTTATCGCCAAAAACCTCCTCCTTTTCACAGGTGGTCTGGGCACCCTTCCCTACCGACAAGCAGCGAGCGCTCGGGCTTGTGACGAATGAGGTGACGCTGGGAACATCTCAGCAATTGGTCTCTGTAGTTATTCCTGGAGCCCCAAATCCAATTCACGGGTTTCTTATTCTCTGCCCTAAAGAAAAACTTGTTTTTGCACCCATGGGTACAGACGAAGGTATGAAATGGATCATCTCGTGCGGGTCATCCTGCAATGACGCCGTCATGCGTTCCACACATGCCATACCGCAGAATCTTTAGAAGCGGTCACTCGACATTTTCTTGCTCTTTGGGTTTTTTCTCTTCTGGCTTTTCGCTTGCTTCTGGGCCAGCTTTTGATGCTTCTTCTTGGGGTTGTTCTGGAGGGAGCTTGAGAGGATGAAAACTGAAGAGGGTTTTTATGCCACCACAATGATGAGCGACTGGCAGGATCTTCCATACTAACCAGAAGAAGAGGAGTAAAGTGAGGCCCGCTATGGAGATAAGGCTAAAGAAGAAGACCTGGAAGGTGGTCACGCCGGCTTTTGCTATCGGAATATTCCAAATTGTCACGAGTTCCTCTTGAGGCGAAACCTGCTGCTGCTGTTGACCTGTAGAATATGGGAATTGAGCTCGAACCGGTATGACGGTCACATTGTCATACGAAAGGCCAGGAACCGATGCTGCAACGAGCAGTTTGATTTTTGATGCCAGATGGGAATTTGGATTATCGAGGACCCCGTTGTGCTTCACAAAGACAGCGGCTGTCACTGGACTGGTCTTTTGGTTTGGATTTAAGGGGTTTTCCTCTGGAAAAGAGAGTTGCACATCGGCGTCGATAATCCCATCGATTTTTTTAATCGTATTGGCAATCTGAGCGGCGAGACCGGCTCGATACCGTATTTTCTCAGACATTTCCGAGGGGACCAAACCTGTGTTGGTAAATAAATTTAATAGATTTTCGCCTCTCTGTTTCGGAAGTCCGTTCGCATTAAGGATGGCCATCGCCTCTACAGCCTGAGACGGGTCGACAGAGATGTCCCACAGTACTGGCCCACCACCACCTCCAGGGCCTGTTGCTGCAGCTTTCGTCTTGTACGCGTGAATCCCTTTAGAGGCTAAGAGCACGACGATCTCATTGGCCTCCCGTTCCCCAATGCCATTGACAATGGTCTGTGAGGTAGAACAAGCCGAAATGGTCAGAAGAAGAATGAAGAGTGGAACTATCCTCAGGAGAGGTCGAATAGTTCTAAAAATATCTTTTGTCATTAAACCACCTCAAACGCTGTTTTCTTGTGTGTAGCATAGATGGTTTTTTTTAGCATCAGTAGAGAAATCCAAACAGCCAGAGAGGGATTTTGCGGCCGATCCCTCGCTCGGTATCGTCACAGACGATAGAGCCGTTTTCCGCCGAACCAATTTGATGGGACGTTTTATTTTTGCCTCCAATTTCAAAGAGGAAGCGACTATCTACTACAAAATCTCCTTTTACAGGGACTGTAACCTCGTGGGCGACGGAAGCCATGGAGAGGAAGAAAGTCTCTCGCACCGTTCCCTTTTGGATAGTATCGCTGGTAGAGAGTGCAAAGAGCTGGTTAGAGTTATTTAAGTACACCTTCTCAGGAGTCTCGAGCCGGCTGAATTTGTGAGTGGCCTTGCCGACTGTTCGAATGAGACCTCCATCCTCCAAATAGTGAAAATATGTTTTTAATGTTCTCTCATCCCCAACCTCAAGTGCTGAAAGGATTTTTTTCCAATTTGGTGTGAATGGCACGGTCTGGGCGATAAAGACGAGCAATTTTTTCATTTTGAGGAGTGATGTCCCGCTGAGTTGTGGGTAGATGGCTGGGATGTCCGATTCAATCGTGGCATGCATGTTCTGCTCAAGCGCCATTGTGAAGAGCCTTTCATCGTGCAACTCATGGAAGAAAGGGTAATATCCAGTCATGAGGTACTTTTGGAAAAGAGGAAGGATCTTGTATGTACGTTCTTCAACGGCTTTAATGATGGGCTCTACGATTCGTTCATGATCTTTGACAATCTCATCGATAGTGAGGGAGGGGAAATGGAGGCCAAATTTAAGTCCCAGATATTCTCGAAAGGACATTCCGTGCATGAGGTGTTGAATGGCCCTTCGGGACAGATCGTGGCTCCCTTTGTATAATTCTAAAGCAGAACTGCCGGAGGCAAAGACGGATAGCTGTGGGAAGGTATCGTAGATGCTTTTGAGTTCGGAGGACCATTTGGGATACTTGTGGATTTCGTCAAGAGCGAGCCATTTCCCTCCGAGCGTAACAAATTTCTCTGCAATTTCGTAGAGGGCCAAATTTCCAACTTGAAAATGGTCGCTTTGGATGTATAAGATTTTATTGCTGAGAAGATCGCCTTCGGCTCGATCCAGTAAGAGTTGAACGAGCGCCGTAGTTTTACCAACACCTCGTTGGCCTACAATCAAGGAAAGTTGATTTGTGAATGGGTTTCTCTGTAATAAATATCGTTTATACGGGCTCTGTTTCACTGAGAGAAAGTTGCGGCTCAATTTCACCAGTTTGTCGTACATGGCCATCCTCCTTATCGGATTGCATTACGATTATATGGAGCAAAACATCGGAATGCAATCCACTTTCCATACCATAGATGGCTTTGATGCGTCAAGGTGGAACTTTAGGCGCGCATCAGGGCAATTAACTCTTCGTCACTGAGCTTGCCCGTCATATCAGCCCCTTCCAGGACATCGTTTGCAAGATCTCTTTTGGACTGGTGCAATTGGACCATCTTCTCTTCAATAGAGCCTTCCATAATCATCCGATAGATGGTTACTGTTCGGGTCTGCCCAATGCGATGGGCCCGATCTGACGCCTGGTCCTCAACAGCCGGATTCCACCACGGATCCAAATGGACGACATAGTCTGCAGCCGTCAGATTGAGTCCTGTGCCACCCGCCCTGAGGCTGATCAAGAAAAAGTCCCCACTACCCGCTTGAAAAGCATCCACTCGCTTTTGCCGCTCAGGAATACTCGTGGATCCATCGAGATATTGGAAGGAAATGGACCGCTTTTCAAGTTCCGTCCGAACAATGCTCAGATAGTCTACGAACTGACTGAATATCAACGCCCGATGCTTATTCTCACGCAATTCGTCAATAAGCTCGAGAAGACGGCTGAGCTTTGAGCCCTTCAGAGATAATTCTGGGGCTACAAGCGCTGGGTGGCAACAGGCCCTGCGCAGACGCATGATCTCGGCTAAGATGTGAATGCGCGCTTTGTTGCCTTTATCGATCTGAGAAATACGCTCCAACGCGTTTTGACGAAGCGCTTCATGGAACGACCGCTCTTCTTGATCCATTTGAATGGTGAGCGTTTTTTCAATCCGCGGAGGCAGATCATCAAGAACCTGGTGCTTTAATCGTCTCAGGACAAAGGGTTGGATCAATTTTCTCAACGCATGCTTAGCTGCAGCATCATTGTGGAGCTCAATAGGGTCTGAAAACCGTTTCGTAAAGGACTCGTAGGAACCAAGCAGGCCAGGATTAATGAAATGGAAGAGTGTCCATAGCTCTGACAATCGGTTTTCAAGAGGCGTTCCTGTCAAAACAATTTTTGTTTTTGCCTGAATTTGCAGGGCAGCGCGCGACCTCTTGGTATGGACGTTCTTGATAGACTGCGCCTCATCAAGAATCGCAGTCTCCCAGGGAATGGTTGAGAGGAGTTCGGCCTCGTTATTGAGAAGACCGTATGTGGTAACAAGAATCTGCATGGCTCCAAGTGTTTCGACCACCTGAGGGTCTCGTTCATTGGGGTGGAACACGATGTGCATGGATGGACAGAAACGGGAGATTTCCCTGACCCAATTGGTGCAGACCGAGGCGGGAGCCACGACCAACGTCGGCCCCAATGGAGCGTGCTCCAGCATCACGGCGAGGGCTTGTACGGTTTTTCCAAGGCCCATATCATCTGCAAGACAGGCTCCAAATCCTCGCTTGCAGAGGCGCGAGAGCCACAAAAATCCTTCGTGTTGGTAGGGACGAAGTTCCGCTTGCAGGGTTGAGGGGACGACCGGTGTAAAGGTTTGTGAGGTTTCGAGCCGTGCGCGCGCCTCAAGCCAGTGATCGTCAGTCTGCACCGAAGCGGCTCCTTGCAGGATGTCGGCTAAAGCGTGCGACTGGAGCGGGTGAATGGTGACCTGTCCATCTTTGCCGCCTAAGGCCTGAAGTTCCAGGAGCTGGCGCCGAAACCCATCTGTGATGGCAAGAAATTGTTTGTTCTCAAGGGGGATAAATCGGCCCGTGTTCGATTGTAGGTATTGGAGCAGCACTTTAAGTTCAACAACCTGCGAGTCATCAATGGTGACAGTCCCGTCTACAGAAAACCAATCCCGTTGTTTGTGAATGTGAAGAGAGAGCTTTTCAGAGTTGATAGGACTGGTGACTGAAAAGGGTTGCCCATCTGGCCAGAGGATGTTGAGCGCTTCTGGGTGCTCTTTGAGGGCGCATAAGAACTCAAGTGACTCTTCTGGTCCTTCAAAGACCCATTCATCGGATCCTCCATCGTTCAGGTGCAATGGCTCAATTTTTGCAATCAGCTGGTCAGCGTTTTTTCTCTCCTCGTTCAAATTTCTCCGGACCCGTTGGAATGTTCCATCAATCATCGCTTGGGGAGTTGTCAACCCGTATCCAGGACGAAAGAAGGGGCCCTTGGTGGCAAAGGGGCGAACAAAAATATGGGCCTTCAGACCTTCCTTACAAGGAACAACCTGGATGTAGAGTGTGGTCTGTGCTTCGGGTAAGGTGGCTGGGTCGATCAGACAGCTTTGCACGAGAAACTTCTGTTCCAGTTTTTGGACAATGGTCTCGATTTTGGCCTTTTCGCTCTTCGGGACCTGCAATTTATTCTCTGTACCGATAATGGTTTGCAGGCGGACGGCTACGTCGTCGACGTCGATTACGCAAACACGACTCTCCGTTTCTGGACGAAGCGCTACTCCTGAAGCGTGGCACGGTTCGGAGAGGCTAAAGGCAACAGAATCATCAACCTCTTGAACCATCAAGGTCACCGTTCCTTTGGTCAATTCCAAAGGCATTTTTGAAGAAGCCTGGATAACGAGAGGATGGCCAATCAGCGCTCGTAGGGCATTGGCATGGGTCTGTTCTGTGTGGCCGTACGAACGGTCATCCCTTATGGCAGCGAAGACTCGGTTATCATGGTCGGTTGCTGCGGCAAAACTTTTTGATCGCACCTTGATATCCCACAGATCGGAATATCGACCTTCGCTCCACCCTCCACGCACAAGTCGTTTTTGATCATATACGCCAATAACTTTTTTAGATGGCACATCTATAGCCCATACAAGCCTCCGCTCCGCCTCCATAGGGCGGAGAGCATCGCCATCGCACAGTCTTTCGAGCGCCCCAACGGCGTATTCCCAAGGTTCCTTCGTCGAGACAAGGTTGAGAAACGAAATCGGATAGGTGCCGGTCGTTTCCTGTACAAACTCTTGATAAGGCGTGTGGTGAGGAAAGAGAACTGATAAAATTTCGGCAAAAATTCTGGCAATTCCTGGATAGAGGGGTTTAAGCTGCGCAAAAGCATGATCAAGCTCCTGGCGCATCGGTACAAGCTTATTTCGATCAATCCAGTAGACGCTCAAGGCAAGAAAAGCCAGAAAAAATGGAGGATGTTTTCTCTCTGTGAGCAGGGAACATGCGTTACAACCTAAATTCCCGCCAATTTTGTAGCTAGGAACCACCCAATTCACTTAACAGGAAGAAGTTGCGCCTGATTT
>JAJZPP010000045.1 GCA_021811115.1 bacterium
GCGTTCCTGACGCAAGGGTAAGGGCAACCTCCGCATTGATATCTCCAGTCATCATACAAGCGTTCATTGTTCCATGATGGCGTATGTGCCGTGTCAATTTTCGCGTGTCAATTCCTTCAATCCACGGCACATTATGTTCAGCCAAGAACGTAGTAAAACTTTTTTCGCTTCTCCAATTGCTCGTCGTTTGTGACACTTCTCGCGCAATAATTCCTTGTACCCATGGCCGATCTGATTCGAAATCCTCGCCATTGACTCCCACATTTCCGACGTGGCTTGTTGTAAAAAGAACGATTTGGTTGGCATACGATGGGTCTGTACAAATTTCCTGATATCCTGTCATGGACGTATTAAACACGATCTGGCCGCAAACAGTTCTCTGGCATCCATTTGTTCGACCATAAAAGAGCGCACCATCTTCTAATGCGAGAAGGGCTTGTCTTTCTTCACCACGGCTCATATCTATCCATATTCTCTGCGTACTCTGCGCCTCTTGTTGCGCGCAGCGCCTCTGCGCTGATGAAAAATAACAAACCTTAGGTTGATCTGCATGAAATGAGAGGGAACATTTTTGGAACGGTTCGGATATCAGCCCCCTACTTTGCCACACCCAGGCGAAGCCCTCATATCACGCATGAGTACATGATAACATTATCTCGACTTTGTACATTTTTTGGGTCCATCTTCGGAGAGAAGGTTCCCACAGCTATATGAATTTCTCGGAAAAGGTAACAACCTGCTTCCTTTTTAATTACACCCGTTGGACTTTTGCCTATTCGCATGTTTTTAGCTGCCGGAAAATTCATCGGTAAGGTACCTTGCGGATCATGGCAAAAAACATTTGCGGGTATATGGAAAATCAACCTTTGGTGTGCACGACAGCCCAGTTTGAACAGCTGCTCGATCGTTTGAAAGGGGCTGGTTATACGTTGCTCGGGCCCACGCTCGGCGATGAATCTATTGTGTATGGAGAACTACAATCAGCCCAAAATTTGCCGATCGGCTGGACCGATGAGCAAGGGCCTGGAACGTACCGGCTGAAACGGCGAAACGATATGTCTTATTTTGGATACAGCTGCGGCCAAGATAGTTGGAAAAAATACTTTTTCCCTGCAAAGGAAAGGGTGTGGTCAGCCAATAAGCAAGACGGCCGATTGGAGATCGTTCAAGAACCCCTATCAGATAAGAAAAGGGCGTTCATAGGTATTCGTGCGTGCGATGTGCAGTCTCTTTTCGTTTTAGATAGAGTGTATCAAAACAGAGTGGCCACCTCTCAACGGTATCAACGGTTGCGAGAAAATACCTTTATTGTGGCCGTCAATTGCACGACGTGTTCGAAGACCTGCTTTTGCAATTCGATGCAGTCTGGCCCTGCCGTGAAAAGGGGTTTTGATATTGCCCTCACAGAGGTGATTGACGATCAGCACCACTTTTTTGTGCTCGAGATAGGTTCTGAGCAGGGTGGTTCTATAGTGAAGGGCCTTTCTTTACGAGAGGCTTCGGATGAAGAGATCAAGCTTGCGCATTTTTGTGTTGAGAGAACCAAAGAAACGATGGTACGCAAGGTCGATTACGATCATGTGCATGACATCCTGGTGGAGAGTTGGGCGAGTCAAGAGTGGGACAACGTTGTCAAACGGTGTATCAACTGTGCCAACTGCACGCTGGTCTGTCCGACCTGTTTTTGCGCCAATACTGAAGACCAGGTCTCTTTGGATGCCACCCATACGGAACGGTGGAAGTGCTGGGAATCCTGTTTTAATATGTCCCATTCGTACATTCACGGAGGCAGTGTCAGAAGCTCTGCTCAATCTCGCTACCGTCAATGGCTGACCCATAAGTTTGGCTCCTGGTGGGATCAATTTGGTCTTTCAGGATGTGTCGGGTGCGGCAGATGCATCACATGGTGCCCTGTGGGGATTGATGTGACAGAAGAATTGGCGAATTTACAAAAAGAGAGGAGTGTATGATGCATAAGGACGTATTGACACCCGACATCTATCAAGTCCAATCCATCAGAAATGATACTTCGGATGTTTTTACCCTCACCCTCACACCCAAAGAAAAGGGCAAAAAATTTAGCTTTTTGCCCGGCCAATTTAATATGGTGTACCACTTTGGGTTTGGTGAAATCCCTCTCTCCATTACTGGAGATCCCGGAAATTCGGAGATTTTGGTCCATACGGTGCGAGCTGTTGGGCCCGTGAGCTGCGCCATGCAAAAACTGCAGCCTGGCGATGAGGTGGGTATCAGAGGGCCTTTTGGAACGTCGTGGCCACTACACCAAAAAGAGTTTGACATTTTTGTCATTGCTGGAGGGATGGGGCTCGTTCCCCTCTCTCCTGCTGTATTGCAACTGCTCGCTCATAAGAACCAATATTGCGACATGACACTCCTCTATGGGGTAAAAGCTCCCCATGAGATCATCTATAAAAACGCCTTGGAGATCTGGCAAGAACAGGGAATTAAAGTCGACATTACGGTTGACAAGGCGGATGCAAGCTGGAAAGGGAATGTGGGAGTGGTCACGCCTTTTATCAAGAAAAATATTAAAAATCCGAAAAAAACCCTCATCTTCATGTGTGGACCCGAAATTATGTTCCGGTTTGCTGCCAAAGAGGTATTAGAGGCTGGGGTAGAGGAAAACAATATTTATCTGTCGCTTGAGAGAAACATGCAGTGTGGCGTTGGGTTTTGCGGACGGTGCCAATTGGGCCCTTACTTTGTGTGTAAGGATGGACCGGTCTTCTCGTACGCCCAAGTAAAAAAATGGCTCATAATTAAGGAGCTGTGAAGAGTATGGTTGATAAACCAAAGTTGGCTGTGTGGAAGTTTGCTTCCTGTGATGGCTGTCAATTATCCCTCCTCGATTGTGAAGACGAACTCCTTCAACTGGTTGAAATAGTTCAGATAGCTAACTTTCCAGAAGCCTCTAAAAGAGTAATGGAAGGCCCGTATGATATTTCCCTTGTCGAAGGATCGGTAACCAACGAACACGATCGAGAGCGTATTCAAGAGGTGAGGAAGCAATCCAAGCTGCTCATTACCATCGGAGCGTGCGCCACAGCAGGTGGAATTCAGGCGTTACGAAATTTCGCCAACGTCGCGGAATATAAGCAGATTGTGTATCCGCATCCTGAGTACATAAGTTGCCTGGCTACCTCGACACCCATCTCACAGCATGTTCCTGTGGATTATGAGTTGCACGGATGCCCCATCAATGCACGCCAGTTACTCGAAGTGTTAACCAGTTTCGTCCGGGGGAAAAAACCTGCTGTCTCAAGCGCTTCCGTTTGCAACGCATGCAAAATAAAAGGAAACATCTGTGTGACAGTGGCGTACGGAATTCCCTGTCTTGGGCCTGTGACCCACGATGGTTGCGGAGCCCTCTGTCCAAGCTATCGACGTGGCTGTTATGGCTGCTATGGGCCAAAAGAGACAGCCAACCCACTTGCCCTCACGCACTGGTGGGAGAAGGAGCTCCATACCGAGACTCAATCCATAAAGGATCTTTTACGAAACTTTAATGGCGCAACCGAACCATTTAAGAAGGCGAGTGAAGCGTATGAAGAGTGACGAGAGCCATGTAAAAAAGCTGAATGTGAAGGCAGGCGTCAAATCTCGGACAATAGCGGTAGACTATCTTGCCCGCGTTGAAGGGGAGGGGGCCTTATACCTGAAAACGAGGGACAATATTGTAGAAGAGGTTCAACTTAAGATATTTGAACCCCCACGCTTTTTTGAGGCGTTTTTACGAGGGCGCGAGTTGACAGAGGCGCCTGATATTACAGCGCGCGTCTGTGGAATCTGCCCTGTAGCCTACATGACAAGTAGTGTGAATGGGATAGAAAATGGGCTCGGCATCACCATTCCTGACTATATTCAGCAGGTGCGACGATTGCTGTATTGCGGGGAATGGATAGAGAGCCATACGCTCCATGTGTACCTGCTCCATGCTCCTGATTTTTTTGGCTACGCAGATGCTATAGAGATGTCGAAGAAGTATCCTGAGGCTGTTAAGCGGGGATTGCGGTTAAAGAAAGCTGGCAATGAGATCATTCGCCTCCTCGGTGGAAGGGAGATCCATCCTATTAACGTGAGAGTTGGTGGCTTTTATCAGTTGCCAAAGAAAAGAGATCTTGTGGAGCTTGCTGAGGTCATGAAACAGGCTCGTGATGACGCTCAAGAGACGGTGAGGTGGGTGAGCCAATTTGACTTCCCACAGTTAGACAAATCCTATGAATGTGTCAGCCTTTCTCATCCAGAAGAGTATCCGATGGCGTTAGGACGGATTGTATCAACTTCTGGTCTTGATATTGGTGTCGAGGCGTTCCATACCCATTTTGAAGAGAGCCATGTGCCCTATAGTACGGCGTTACACTGCACCATGAAGAACAGAGGCTCATACTTGGTTGGTCCCATAGCTCGGTACAATCTCAATCGCAACAAGCTCTCTGCCATCGTTCAGGAGACCATCAAAGAGATTGGGTTTGAAGAGGTATGTCGTAATCCATTCCGGAGCATTGTGGTGCGAGCTCTTGAAGTGCTGTACGCCTGTGATGAGGCTCTCAGGATAATCGCAAACTACGATTGGGAGGGAATGCCTCCTTTTGTACCATTTGAAAAGAGGGCTGTAGTGGGGTATGGAGCCAGTGAAGCGCCTCGAGGGTTGTTATACCACCGCTATACGCTCAATGAGAAAGGACTTATTGAAAATGCGGTTCTCATTCCTCCCACGGCGCAAAATCAGAAGACAATAGAAGAAGACCTCTATGATTTTGTAGCCAAGAACATGACTCTTCCGGATGATGAACTGGTATGGAAGAGTGAGCAAGCTATTCGGAACTATGATCCATGCATTTCGTGTTCGACTCATTTCCTAAAACTCGAGAGAGGCAATGGTTGATAGGGCTCGTAACAAAATAACTTCCCTAAGTTCGACTGAGCGAAACCGTCGAGATGTTGAGGATCGTGACGAAGTCCATAGCGTGCTATTGACGAGGAACGATCCTCAACAGATCGATGGTTGCAGCCAGTCGAATAGGGAAGTTATTTTGTTACGAGCCCTTAGTGTCGTTGTCGGTATCGGGAATCCATATCGTGGAGATGATGCTGTTGGGTGGGCGGTCATTGATGGACTCAAAAAGAAAACGCAGACCATTCAGCTTGTAAAGAGCCAGGGAGATATTGCTGAGCTTATCGATATTTTTTCCAGTTACAGAGTGGTAATTTTAGTGGATGCGTGTCAGATGAATGCGCCTGTCGGAACGTGGCAGCGTATCGATGCGCACAAGCAAAAGATAGTAGAGATAAGTCCGCTCACATCGACCCATGGGTTGAGCGTTACTCAAGCGATTGCTCTAGCAAAAAATATAAGCGTTCTTCCCCCTACATTGGTTCTCTATGTCATTAATGGTAAAAATTTTTCTATGAATGATGGTCTCTCTCCAGCTGTTGCAAAGAGCGTTGAAGAGGTAATACAAGCACTTTTAGAGGAAATTCGACTATGCACGAACACAGTCTCATCAATAACCTCATCAGTAAGATCGTAAGGTTGGCCAAAAAAGAACAAGCGACCACCGTGACGAGGGTGTGCATCAAGCTAGGCGCCTTGTCGCACATGTCTGCAAGCCATTTTAGGGAGCATTTTGACATCTCGGCAAAAGGCACGATTGCAGAAAAAGCGATTCTTGATGTTGAAGAGTCGCATGATGTAGACGATCCCGATGCACAAGCGATTCTATTGAAGAGCGTTGATGTTTCAAGCTGAAAGGGCTTTCGAGATCCGGTTGGTATGAACAATCCACAAATTCAATACATCGTCAGGGGAAATAAATTAGGGACATTAGCTCTTATTTGCCGCTGACAAATGATCTAGAAATCGATATCGTCGTTGATTTCTCAAGCAGGATTTGCAATGCAGCGCTGTAATACGCGACTCATCTAATGACGTAAGAAAAAAATAAAACCACAGAGATCACAGAGGACACAGAGAAAGAGCAAAATTTTTTGAGAATAGTGATCATTCCTCGGAACTGGTCGATCCTCATGGAGCAGCTCAGAAAACGTTTCAGACCACTTTTCAGGTTACCCCTCTCACGCAAAGAATTCATGATATGAAGGATTTGCTCTTTCTCTGTGTC
>JAJZPP010000046.1 GCA_021811115.1 bacterium
ACGAAAAGAAAGGGGCGCTAAAGGAGGAGCTCGAAGAACTTGAGCGAAAAGGGTATACCACGGTTCGCTTGGACGGAAAGCTCGTCCGCATCGATCAACTCTCCAATATCGATCCAGCAACAACCCACGCTCTCGATGCCCTCATCGACCGAATTGGTATCCACCCCTCTCACACCGATCGCATCACATCCTCTGTCAATACCGCGCTCGACTTAGGGAAAGGGCTTGTGATTGTGTATGACCTCGAGAGTGAAGAGGAGGAGCTGTTCTCAGAATTTGCCTACTCGAAGCGATCGGGCAAGTCCTATCCTCCCTTGCAGCCACACGATTTCTCATTCAACCACCCGAGCGGCATGTGCCCTGAGTGCGAAGGCCGAGGAGAGACGCGCGAGTTTGTGCTCGATCGCATCATCGATGAGAACAAAAGTCTGCGCGAAGGGTTTTGCTCCGTTGGAGGGTCGTACGACACGGTCTGGTACCGCAATGTGTACGATAACCTCGCATTCCTCTATGGATTCTCCGTCGACACGCCGTGGAAACAGCTCTCACAAAAGTCAAAAAATGTTTTGCTTTACGGGACTGAAAAGCGGTGGACGAGGATGACGTTCATCAATCCCAACACAGGAGCTACGTGGGAGAACGGGGTTCAGTGGCGAGGCATCCTCCACGAGGCCAAGACAAAATACCTTGAGGCCAAAAGCGAGCGGTATAAGCAGCAGATGGAGGAGTACCTCCACATCGGTACGTGTCGGGCGTGTAACGGAAGCCGACTGCGTCCCTACCCTTCGGCGGCCCGCTTAAATAGTCTTCGAATGCAGGAGGTTGTCTCCAAATCTATTGACGACCTCGTCTCTTTTTTCAATCTTCTGACGCTAACTCCTGAGACCATGTTTGCCCAAGAGATCGTGGACCAGCTTCGCTCCAGAATTCATTTCCTCCAACAGGTAGGGCTCGGGTACCTTTCGCTCGATCGAGCTGTTCAGACGCTTTCCGGTGGGGAGTTTCAACGGGTGCGGCTTGCCTCGCAGATAGGAAGTAGCCTGGTTGGTATCACCTATATTCTCGACGAGCCCTCCATCGGTCTCCACGCATCAGATAATGAAAAGCTCATCCATTCGCTGTGCCACCTGCGTGACCGGGGCAATACGGTGGTCGTCGTGGAGCATGACGAACACATGATCCGCTCCGCCGATTGGATACTCGACTTTGGCCCTGGGGCTGGCGCGCAGGGAGGAACGCTTCTGTATGAAGGCCCTCTTCCCGCTCTGGTTTCTCACACAAAATCCCTCACCTCAGACTACCTCTTTGGCAGAAAACAGATTGGGAGGGAACACCCCGAGCGGCCCATATCCAAGAAAAGGATCGTGCTGAAAGGGGCCTGTCTGCATAACTTGAAAAAGGAGACTCTCTCCATCCCCATCGGCGCCTTCGTGGCCGTCACGGGGGTCTCCGGCTCCGGAAAATCCTCCCTCATCCTGGACACACTCTACCCCTCCCTCGCCAACCGACTCATGAAAACCGATATGGCGTGTGGCCCCTTTACCAGTTTAACTGGCGTAGAGCACATCGACAAGGTGATCCATATTGACCAGTCGCCGATTGGCCGCACTCCCCGCTCCAATCCAGCCACCTACAGCGGCGTCTTTGATGAGATTCGCACCCTCTTTGCCACGTTAGCCGAGAGTAAATCGCGCGGATGGACGCCCGGCCGGTTTAGCTTTAATGTCAAAGAGGGCTCCTGTCCTGTCTGCTCCGGTATGGGGTATAAAAAAGTGGACATGGATTTTCTCGAAGAGGCGTGGATCGAGTGCACAGCCTGCGAAGGGAAGCGGTTTGAAACAGAGACGCTCTCAGTTCGCTATAAAGAAAAAACGATAGCCGATGTGCTCAATATGTCCTGTGGAGAAGCGCTGGAGCTGTTTTCGGCCGTTCCTCCCATCAAAAAGGGGCTGGAAATCCTCTGTCAGGTAGGGCTTGATTACATCCACCTTGGCCAGCCCTCCACCACCCTCTCTGGAGGCGAAGCCCAACGATTAAAGATAGCACGAGAACTAGCCCGCCCAAAGGCGCCACGCACGCTCTACCTGCTTGATGAGCCAACGACAGGGCTCCACTTCCACGATCTGAAAAAGCTTCTCCACGTGCTGCATGAACTGGTCGATCGTGGGCATACGGTTGTGGTCATCGAACACAACATGGAGCTCATCAAAACAGCCGATTTCCTCATCGATATGGGGCCTGGAGCTGGTGTCGAGGGAGGCTCCATCGTGGCCCAGGGGAGGCCAGAAAAGGTGGCGACGCTCGATACGCCGACTGGGAAAGCGCTGCGTGCGACGCTGACCCCTGTCGCCACGAAGGAAGCCCAATCTGTCTTCCAGAATGAAATCACCCTTACTGGAGCGCGTCAGAATAACCTGCGCAACCTCTCGCTCTCGTTGCCTCACCATCAGCTCATTGCGCTCATCGGCCCCTCTGGAGTTGGCAAGAGTTCGTTAGCGCTTGAGACACTGTATGCGGAAGGACAACGCCAGTATGTAGAGTCGCTCTCTACCTATGCCCGTCAGTTCATCAAGCAGATGCCACGGCCTACGCTCGATACCGTCCAAGGGCTTCCTCCAACAGTGGCATTAGAGCAGCGCCACCACGCTTCCAACCCACGGAGTACTGTGGGCACGATTACTGAGATTTATGACTACCTACGTATCTTTTGGGCGCAGCTTGGGACCGCTTACTGCCCCAAAACAGGCTCCATTATTCAGGAGATCACCAAAGATCGGGTTGTTGAGACCATTCTTTCCTGGCCTCCTGCGCGCACCATCATTCTGGCCCCATGTCCCATTCCTACAGGAACACCTCTGGAACGAATGGTGGAACGGCTTCGGCAGAATGGGTATTTACGAGTCCGACTGAATGGAGAGCTTGTTTCGTTGGATGATCCAGTCCCTCCGCAACCTCCTGGAACAAAACCTACGCTTGAAATCGTCGTAGATAGGCTGACCCCAACTGCCGAGGAACGGCCAAGACTTCTCAACTCTGTCGGAGAGGCGGCCCGACTTGGCTCCAATACCCTGCTCATTCTTCGTGACAATGAGGAAAAATTCTTCAATCTCTCTTTTTCTGTTGCTGAAACTGGCGAATCATACCCCCCTATCACGGCGCAGACCTTTGCGTTCAATACACAACAAGGGATGTGCCCTGAGTGTCGAGGACTTGGGGTGAAATATGAGTTTGCTGAGGACGTTTTTTCAGATTGGGTTGAACCTGAAAAAAGCGAGGTGTGTGAAGCGTGCGGAGGAACTAGGCTCAATCCGCTCGCGCGCAACGTCAAGCTCGCAGGCCTCTCTCTCCCACAGTTTTGCGATAAACAGCTCTCAGAAGCTCTTGCGTGGTTTCAAGAGATCCGTCCAACCATCACTCTCCCCAAATCCCTTTCCTATGTGGCTGACGAGATTGAATCTCGCCTTAAGCTTGCGTTGAAACTGCAGATTGGGTACATCGCATTGAGTCGGGCCGCCTCAACCCTTTCCTCAGGTGAGGCTCAGCGGGTTCAACTTGTCTCCCAACTTGGATCAGGCCTTTCTGGCTTGCTGTACGTGATCGATGAACCTTCAGTTGGCCTCCACCCCCACGATATCGACAACCTTTTGAAGGTTTTTCACGAAGTCAAATCGTACGGAAATACACTGCTCGTCATGGAGCATGATCCAGGCGTTTTCCTCAAGGCTGATACGATCGTTGAGCTGGGTACCGGTGGAGGCTCTCAAGGGGGAGAGTTGGTCTTCATGGGCACGCCACAGCAGTTCCTGCGCGCGCCAACGCTGACCTCACAAGCCGTTCGAGAAAACAGAACCCTTTCCTCAACTCCCCTCTCCAAAGAAAGCGCCATTGAAATCCGAAAAGTCACACAGCACAACCTCTCCAACTTCTCGTGCTCCATTCCCACACACGGCCTTGTGGGGATCGTGGGTGTTGCCGGTTCAGGAAAATCCACCCTTCTTTCCCTGATCGAAGAGGCGCTCCACCAAAAACAAGTCTCACACACCAAGAGCAAGCATATCCATGGCCTTGAAGGGTTCTCTCGCCTCGTCACCATCGACCAAAAGCCTTTCAGCCACACCGTACGATCGGATATCGCCACCTACATCGACCTAGCGCCCCTGCTGCGGGATCGGTACGTCCGCCTGCCAGAGGCAAAACGGCTGGGGCTCCAATCGAGTCAGTTTAGCCCATACACATTCCACGGGATGTGCCGCGAGTGCTCGGGCCTTGGCTACAAACGGATTGATATGTTCTTCCTTGCCCCCGTAAAGGTTCCGTGTGAAGAGTGCCAAGGCCTGCGGTTCAACCGCACCGTGCTAACAGTGGAATTTCAAGGCGTTTCGTTAGGAAAACTGCTCCAGCTGCCTATTACGCGAGTGTCCGAGCTCTTTTCGCACGATGAGCAGATCGGTAGCTTCTTGAAGCGGTTGCTTGATTTTGACCTTGGATACCTTTGCCTTGGGCAGGAGATGGCCTCCCTTTCGCACGGAGAGGCGCAGCGCATCAAGATGGCTCGAGAGTTTGCCAAGGGCCGAAAGAAGCCTACGCTCTACCTGATGGATGAGCCCTCAATCGGTTTGCATATGAGCGAGGTAAACCGGCTCATCCGGCAATTGGGGGAGCTTGCAGAGAAACAATCGCTCATCGTCGTAGAACACAACCTGGACGTGATTGCCGCATGTGATTATCTTCTAGAATTGGGGCCAGGGGCGGGTCCTGATGGAGGCACCATCATTGCCGAGGGAACGCCCAAACAACTGTCAAAAAACCCCCGATCGATAACTGGTCGGTATTTATGATTATTTTTGGCTGGGGATAGTTCGAGAAGTTTAAATAGTTAAACAAGAAATTAACATTATTATACTCTATCTAATGGTTTGCGCTAATGAAGGGGATATGAATAGAGTAACAATTCAGTTTGCTCACGAGGATCTTAATAGCTATCAACTCGCAGAATTCGGAAGAGCCAATGAGGTGGTCAACCAGTTTAACCCCCTCACACAGACCGTTGGTAGCTGTCTGCAATTGGTACGGGACTGCTTTTCAGAGGCAACACGCACGTTATGCAAAAAACGGGTTCGAGAATTTTCGAAAAATGCCCAGGCTCTTCTCGAAAGAATGCCTGGAGCCACGAATGGAGAACCATCCCTCAAGCGGGCTTCTGAAGAGGGGGAAAGACAAACGAGCTCCATCTGGAAATACGTGTCAGAATTTTCTCGATTTGACGCGACGCAACTCTTCACTCCTGCGGATGTGGCAAGAATGTGGGAAGACGAGAAACCAAGAGAACTTGAGTTCCTGGTCGAAAAGTTTCGCGCTGAAGAACGGGCCTCCAAAAGAGTCACAAATATCGAAGAGAAGATCGCCGAGTTACGACAACAGGCCGCGATCATCGCTCAGCGCGAAAAACAGACCGCTCTGGCTACTATGAGCCAGTTTGCCGCTATCAATAAAACAGTGGACTCTCCCAACTACGATCTGGTCGCTCAAGCTCGCCTGGTTATCCTCCACCCTCAACTCACAGCCCTCTTCGAGGCCACACCACTCGATCAACGTTCACGTGTCGGTGACAATATTGGACTGCTGACAGCTCTTTGCATCTTCATGCCGTACGAAAAATTTACCTCATTACCTCTCTATTTTACGATAGCGAGCAAGTTTTTCCTTGACCCCTGCGAAGAGACCATCAAAGTCTTTAATTCCCTTGCGAATCCACTTCTCTTTACCCATGAGGAATCTGTGTTTTTAGAGTTTTGGCGAGCCCAATTTGAAAGGTTGGGAAAAACGATGACCGATTCCGACAGCGTCATTCTCAAATCCCTCTATGCGACCATGCGGCCATTTTATGGAGAGCTCCTGAATTCAATTTCTATGGAAAGATACCTGCGGATGGTAGACACCTATGGCTCTTGCGGAACTGTAAACCACATCCTATTAACTCTTCCTCCCTCTACGCTCAAAACCCTCACTGGATTGGCTCTCCCACTATTTAACAGTCTCTTACAGTGGCCATTGCCGGCTGAAAGCGATACAAGTCGCTTTACAGAATTTCATACCATCCGTATTCGTGTAGAGAATTTATTTGTATCCATGACGCCTC
>JAJZPP010000047.1 GCA_021811115.1 bacterium
GTACAATAGTTTTTTACTCACCTTCTACTATGTAGTTCATGACAAGAAAAAAATCAAGAAGATCCGCCGCAAAAAAACCACCGGCTCAAACCGCTACGGCACATACCCAAAAAACCGCTCCCACCGTCCGAGGAAACTTAAGCGTACACCCACGAGGCTTTGGGTTTGTCAATCGTCCTGAGCCCCATGATGACATTTTCATCCCCAAACCACTGATGAATGGGGCGATCGATGGCGATACGGTCGAAGTGGTCGTCAGCCCAGGAGCCCGTGGAAAAGGGCCTGAGGGAAGGGTCGTTGCCGTCATCGAACGCAAGCGCAAAAAAATTGTGGGAACAGTAGTTGACGTCACGAAAAAGAAGGCGGAAATCTTCTCATCCATTCTCGGCGAGATGCATCCCATTGAATGCGCCATTCAAAAGAGTCATCCTCTCAACGTTGGCGAGCGGGTGATCCTCGACGTTCTTTCCTGGGGGCAAAAAAAGGAACCGACTCGATGCCGACTCTCTTCCTCCCTCGGAAGTATCGACGACCCTGCGACCGATGTTGGCTTTGCCATCGCCGAAAACGATATTCGAGAACCTTTCTCCACTTCCTGTATCCAGGAAGCCAAAAGCTTGGGGAACCGGGTCAAGACAGCCGATCTGACCGGGAGAGCCGATCTGCGCCACCTGGAGTGTTTTACGATCGATCCCGATACGGCCAAAGATTTTGATGATGCTATTTCACTTGAGTCTACAGACTCCTCCTATCGCCTGGGCGTTCACATTGCGGATGTCTCTCACTATGTTCGTCCTGGCACCGCTCTTGACGAAGAGGCCAAATTACGGTGCAACTCTACCTACTTTCCCAACACTTGTATTCCGATGCTTCCAGGAGAGCTTTCTGAACAGCTCTGTTCCTTGCGTCCAAACGTCAACCGACTCACCGTCTCTGTCTTCATCACGATTGATCAGAAAGGGAAAACGACAGACTGGGAAATTGTTCGGAGCGTAATTAAGAGCCAGAAGCGGTTTACCTACAAAGAGGCCAAACAGGTCCTCGACGGCACCCTTAAAAGCCCCCACGCCCCCACCCTTCGACGCATGGTTGCCCTGTGCGACCTCCTCAAACAGCAGAGAACCGAACGGGGCAGCGTTCAGCTGTACATCCCAGAAGCGGTTGTGAAAGTCAATGAGGATGGAGTCCCTACCGGCATGGAGATCATTGAGTACGACATCACCCATCAAATGGTGGAGGAGTTCATGCTCAAAGCTAATGAGGTGGTGGCAATAGAGCTTGGTCGCATGGGCCGACACGTCTCGTATCGTGTCCACGAAGAGCCTGCCGATGAGAGCCTGCAGGAGTTTTCTCAGATGGTCTCTGCCTTTGGATTTTCTCTTCCCCCCATCCCCAAACCACAGGACATCCAAAAGCTATTCCTCGAAGCGCAAGATTCACCCAATGCCGCCTACCTGGCCACCTGTTACATCAAGAGCATGCGACTGGCCTGCTACTCGCCAGACAACATTGGCCACTATGGCCTTGGCCTGGAGCACTACTGCCACTTCACAAGCCCTATTCGCCGCTACATCGACATTATCATTCATCGGCAGCTCTTCGAAGGAGGGATTGAAAAGGAAAAGCTCTCCGACCTCTGCCTTTCAGCCTCAGAAAAAGAGCGAGTCAGCGCCCGGGCCGAAGGATCGGTGCGGACACTCAAAAAATTGCGTCTCCTGAACAAAACAAGAACAGCCCATAAGCCGTACACGGCCATTGTGACCCGTGTGAAACCGTTTGGGATCTACTTTGACCTTGTAGACCTTATGCTCGAGGGGTTTTTACACGTCTCCCAATTAGAGGATGACTACTTCCTGTTCGATGACAGTACCTCATCACTTTATGGAGAATATGAAGGGTTTACCTACCGAAGCGGAGATAAAATCACCGTCAGTTGCCTCGCTGTCGATCTGATAGGCCAAGAGGCCAAATGGAGATTGATCCCGTGTCAGTAAGAAAGTACACCATGACGGGGCTGATCATGCTGCTCCCGCTCACGCTCACCATTTGGATTATCACCTCTCTTGTCGGCTGGTTGACAGGCCCCTACGTAGGCTTTGCGGAAGGGATACTGAAGCAGTTGGGCATTGGAGAGGTTTCCTTCCTCTTCTTGAGTTCGCATGATATTCTCGTGTTTCTCAGTCAGGTTCTCGTTATCCTCTTCATCCTTACGTTCATTCTATTTGTGGGAACCGTGGGAGGCCATTTTCTGGGCCGCAGCCTCCTGCGCCTCTCAGATAAAGTACTGCACAACATCCCGATCATTAGCAGTGTCTACAAGACATCCCAGGAACTGATTGAGACCATCCTGGCCACTGATAACCGAGCGTTTAAACAGGTAGTCCTGGTCCCCTTTCCCAATGCGGACTGTTTGACGATCGGGCTTGTCACTCGTGAAGGGCCTGTGGCTCCCAATCTCATCCCGGTCTTCGTTCCAACCACACCAAACCCAACCTCAGGATACCTGCTGGTCTTTGACCGGTCTGTTGTAATCCCCCTCGACATGAGCATTGAGGAAGCGTTTCGATACATCATCTCGTGCGGCGCCCTCCTGACAAACAAAACATTCATACCCAAAGCGCAAGCAGGTGGAAGTTCACTACAAGACTAGCAGAAAAAGCGGAGAAAATTTTCTCCGCGTACTCTGCGCCTCTCTTTTGGCGCTAGCCTCTGCGCTGATGAAAAGATGCAAACTTGGCGAGGGCGAATCTACTAGTTACCTCAACTTTATGAGCAGTTGCTAAGATAACGCAAAAACTATTCTGAGCGCTTCATCAACCTGATCCATCACACTGTTGTCAAGATGACATTCTTTGTTCCCAAGCCTTGATTTGTCTACAGCTCGGCATTGATTGAGCATAACCTTGCCGCTCTTACCAGCGATTGACACGGCCGTCTCAAAATCGTAAATCTTTTTCGTCTTACTTGTGATTGGAGCTATCATCACGAGCCTGGACATTTGATTGCCCTTGTTATTAGATAGGACAAGACATGGCCGAGTCTTTCTAGTTTCAGATCCTATTGCGGGATCAAGTGAAACCCAGAAAACATCGCCTCGTTCAGGAAAATTACCAGTCATTGTCCTCTCCCAGGCCATCGGCTATTGTGCATTCCCAATCCTTCATAGCCTCAATTTGCCCCTCATCTTCGTTGGCCTCGGCATATTGTTTTGCGAGTTTGTCGCCAAGTGTATCTAGCCGCATTCGTACACTTTCTGATACAAAACGGCTGATGTTCCTTTTCCCAACCAAGACGTGCAAATCATGATCCACGTCTCTAGCTATAGAATATGTCCGATTGACTGTGCGCATAAGACACCTCCGTGCTCTCAATAGAGATTATACACATTATGTAATATGTAAGCAACTAGGCATCGCGAAGAACGCGATAAGGCTCTTAAGGAATACGGCCAAAAAAAATGGCCGTATTTGGGAAATACGGCCAAAAAAGTGGCCGTATTTTGCAAAAAATGGCCGTATTCCGTAGCATTGGCCGTAAAAGGTTATTGTATGAAGCCTCTTTATGAAAGAGCGCCTGTCTCATTCAATACCGATTGGATTGATGACTACATTCCAAATTCTAACTATTACCTGTCCTCAGCGCTGAGAGATCAGTTGCATGCAGCAGGAAAGCGCACGACCAATAAAGACCCGGCCGGCACCTATGCTCACCACATCCTAAATCGTTTGCTCATCGATCTTTCATTCAACTCATCAAGACTAGAAGGCAACACATACTCACTCTTGGATACAGAACGCCTTATCCTATCTGGGAAGAGCGTAGAAGGCAAACTTGATGAAGAAACAATGATGATCCTGAACCACAAAGAGGCAATTCGGTATCTCGTCGAACATTCTTCCCGACTCAAGGTGAACCTTCAGACACTCTGCACCATCCACTATCTCCTCTCTGACGGCCTTGTGGAGTCAAAATACGCTGGAAAAATGCGAGATCATTCTGTTCGAATCTCTGGCTCAACATATCTTCCACTTGAAGGCCACCACGTGCTGGAACGTCAAATGGAGAGCATTCTTGACAAAGCAAGCGCTATCAAGGACCCATTTGAACAAAGTCTGTTTTTACTTGTCCATGTAAGCTATCTTCAAGGTTTTACAGACGTCAACAAACGGACCGCCCGTCTATGCGCCAACATTCCGTTGATTATTGAAAACCTAGTGCCACTTTCATTCAATGACATCGAGAGAAGCGACTACATGTCGGCTACAATTGCGATTTACGAGCTGCACGATGTTCGGCCAATGGTAGACCTGTTTGTGTTTTCGTATTTGCGAACGTGTGCTGCATACGATGCGACTGTCAAGGTATTAGGGTACGACGAGGTTCGTGTGCGGTATCGCCAGCAACGTCGAGCCATCATCCGAGAGATTATTTGTAGGAAGCTCAAAATGTCTGAAGCAACGGCCTACGTTACAGCTGAATCCAAAAAGACAATCCCTGCCATCCATCAAGGCGAATTCGTAGAGGATGTCTTAGAAGATCTTGAGCAGATGGATCAAAGCCGCATCGCAGGACTTGGGATCACTCCCGAGGAATTGGATGAGTGGCTCCATCTTTAGGAGTCGGGCATAAATAAATGCAGCTAATGAGTTAGGGACTGGAAAGAAATAAGTGAAATGATTCGGACGAGCGAGACTGCCGAGATGTTGTACCTCGTGACGAGCCCTATAGTGTGCTCTCTCGCGAGGAACGAGGTGCAACAGATCGGTAGTCTCGCTCGTCCGAATCATTTCACTTATTTCTTTCCAGTCCCTTAGCTCTCCGCTGCTCCCTTCTTTGCTGGAGTCTTCGCTAGTTCGGCGGCCATTTTTGAGAGCTCTGTCATCTCGATATCAGTAATTGCGGGATCTTGCATGCGTTTTCGAACCTCTTCAATCGCCTTGACCTTCGCTCGGCCACGCAATTGGGTAACCGCCTCCTCAATCGACGGAAGAGCCTTTTCAAGGTGCTGACGACGGGCAACAACCGTGGAGAGCGCTTGTGAAATGGGCTCTAAATCAACCTCGCTACACAAGGACAGAAAGTCCGGCGCCTCCCCTGCCTCCAATTGCGCAAGAGCGGTCTCGTAGAGTTGACGCGGAATCGGATGGGCAAAGTGGCTGGGACTCAATTCTCTTTTGCAGTAGCTCACCAGATCTGGCTGCTCAGGCCCAGCGAAGAGGAGCCAGCGGATCAGATCGATCTCCAGCAACAGATCGTGGGGCGTTGCGATCTGTGGTAAGGAAAGCCCTATAGCTGTAGCTTGAGGTCTATCCCCAATGTTGAGCGTCGATTCGGGAACCTCACACAAATGTGCCAGCTGCTTTAAAGCTTCGTGTACCAAAATCGGATTTTCCCACTCCCGAATCCCATCTGCAATGTGGCGTACGGCATGATCCTTCTCTCTAGGAGAGCTCCACAAAACAGCCGCTTTGGCACGATCTACGAGGAATTGAATGTACTCTACGGCGGCAGTAAGAGCGTGGTAAAAGGCAGACTTGCCTTGCGTACTGAGAAGCTCATCTGGATCCTTTGCCCCAGAAAATCGAACGACACGGACCCCAATCCCCTTTTTCATCAGGAGGTGGCCCGCTTTTTCCGCACTCGACAACCCTGCCTCATCTTGATCAAAGGAGAGAAAGACCTCCTCAACCCCCATGGCTTTCAGCTGCTCCACATGGGTTGGGCCAAAGGCGGTCCCCAGCGATGCGACAGTAAAATCAAATCCAGCCTCAATCAAGCGAAGCGCATCCAGTTGCCCCTCTACAATACAGGCAATACGATCCCGCATCATCCGCTTCTTGGCATAGAATAACCCAAAGAAAATTTTTGACTTTTTAAAGAGGGTGGTTTCCGGCGTGTTGATGTACTTGCCACCAAACGTCTCCTCGCGCCACTTACGAGCCGAAAAGCCGATGGTGTTGCCCATCGTATCGAGAATGGGAAAGGTGATCCGTTCGGCGAAAAACTCGCGCGTTCGTCCATTGTGGGATGTCGTGAGTCCCGCCTCTTCTATCTCTTTGTCTGAAAACCC
>JAJZPP010000048.1 GCA_021811115.1 bacterium
GCCCTCATAAATCTCTCTGCGCTCTCTGCGCCTCTCTTTTGGCGCTAGCCTCTGCGCTGATGAAAAAGAACAAACCTTAGGTTGATATGCCTGAAATGAAGGGAGGGAACGTTTTGGAACGGTGCGGATATCGGCCTCTACTTTGTCACACCCCAGTTTAGGCCCATGCTGGTGTGTGACAAATTGGCAACTTTTCCCTTATTAATATTTTTCCTTGTCGATAAGAATGTCTCGATCATGGTACACTTATAGGCAATATAAAGAGCCCAACATCTATCACGTGTTATGTCACTCATTGGAATCCATTCTCTATCCAAAGCTTTTGGGACGGTCCGCCTTTTCAAACAGATCTCCTTCACAATATCCCAAGGAGATCGAATTGGCTTAATCGGCCCAAATGGAGCCGGCAAATCCTCCCTGCTCAAGATTATCATGCAACTCGAGTCCCCAGATGAGGGGTCAATTACCCGCCGACAAGGGCTCAGAATTGGGTACGCAAGCCAAGTTCCAGAATTTCCACCCCTCCCAGCCCGAGAAATCCTCCTGAACAATAGCTTCTCCACCGACCCCATCGAATCGCTCACCCTCGCCAACATTCTCCTCGGAAAAGCACTCTTCCCAGATCCAGAAGCCGACGCCACACGCCTCTCAGGGGGATGGAAAAAAAGGCTGGATATTCTGCGCGCCCTCATGGCCCAACCAGACATCCTTCTCCTCGACGAACCGACCAACCACCTCGATCTTGAAGGAATCTTTTGGCTTGAAAAATTCCTCACCAAAGAACGATCCATCCCCACCTACCTTGTTGTCAGCCACGACCGCTACTTTTTGGAACGAGTCACCAACAAGACCATTGAGTTGAATCGGCGGTATCCAAGTGGCATTTTCATGTGCGACGGTTCGTTGCACCGATTCTTCGAACGTCGAGAGCAGTTTTTGGCGGCCGAAGCACAACGGGAGAAGGGGCTGGCCTCTGTTGTTCGGGGAGAGGTTGACTGGCTCAGTCGGTCCGCCCCTGCCCGAACCTCAAAATCCCGCTCCCGTATCGAAAAGGCCAATGAACTCATCGATGAGCTATCAGCCGTCCAGAGACGGAACACAGAGTCAAAAGTCTCCATCCAATTTGACGCATCGGAACGGGAGACAAGAAAGCTTCTCTCCGCCAAAAACCTCTCTAAATCTCTTGGAGGGAAGATACTCTTCAAAGGGATCGATCTTACCCTATCGCCCGGAAGCCGCCTCGGTATCGTTGGAGAGAATGGAACTGGAAAAACAACCCTCCTCAAAATACTGGCAGGCCACATCCCGCACGATGTAGGGACAGTCAAGTATGCCGATAACCTCCGCCTCGTCTATTTTGATCAAATGAGGGAGCAAATTCCCCTTGAGAGTACTCTACGAGAGGCCCTCTCTGGCGACAACGAGTATGTCACCTATCGAGACCAGCGGATCCATGTGAACGGCTGGGCAAAAAAGTTCCTCCTCTCCCCAGACCGTCTCGCGCTGCCGGTCAAATACCTGTCTGGAGGCGAGCGGGCGCGCATCCAGATTGCCAAACTCATGCTCGAGCCTGCCGATATTCTCTTCCTCGATGAACCAACGAACGATCTTGATATCGCCACACTGGAAGTGATGGAGGAAAGCCTACTTGAGTTTCCAGGGGCTACCGTGCTGATCTCCCACGATCGATGCTTTATGGACAGGCTGTGTACGCAGGTTATTGGACTTGGGAAAAATAACGAGCACTCGCTCTTTGCCGACTACTCCCAATGGCTCTCAGCATGCCAGACTCCTGCACGGCCCGCACAAGCCGTAAAAACACCACCACCACCGCCCCCAAAACCCTCCCAGAAGAGATCGTATAAAGAGCAACGAGAGCTTGCTGAGATAGAACAAAGAATTGCCTCTCTTGAAGCCACCATAAAAGAGTGTGAGCAGAGACTCGAAGCCATGACCGACTCCTCCACAATGCTTCCCACCTACAAAACGCTAGCCGATGCGCAGCAACAACGGGAGGTTCTTTTTGAACGATGGTTGCGACTGGAGGAAACCCATTGATGCGAGCCGTCATTATAGGAGCTGGTGCCGCCGGCTGTTTTGCAGCCATTCAAGCAAAAGAGAATAACCCATCGGCCCAGATCACCATCCTCGAACAAGCCGAACGACCGCTGGCTAAACTCCTCCTGACCGGAGGAGGCCGATGTAACCTAACCAATAACGGCTCTGACCCGCGGCAACTTGCCAAAAACTACCCCAGAGGCTCTTCAGAGCTCATCGGCCCCTTCCTCTCTTTTGGTCCCAACGAACTGATGGCCTGGTTCGAATCTCGTGGCGTCCCCCTCAAAACAGAAGCTGAAGGAAGGGTCTTTCCATTGAGCAACCGTTCAGAAACGATTGCCACATGCCTTCTCAATGAGATCAAAAGGCTTGGCATACCACTCCTCTTAGACCAGCAGATCGCATCCATTGCTCGCAATGAGATCAAAAGGCTTGGCATACCACTCCTCTTAGACCAGCAGATCGCATCCATTGCTCGCAATGAAAACAGCTTCCATATCACTACCTCGGGCGGATCTCTTTCCTGTGACGCGCTCCTCTTGGCTACCGGAAGCCACCCATCCGGCTACCAGTATGCGGCACAATTGGGCCACACTCTTCACCCACCAATCCCCTCCCTCTTCTCCTTTCACCTCGACCATGACTGCCTTAAAACGCTCTCCGGTGTAACTGTGGATTCGGTTTCGGCACGTATTATTGGCACTCCCTTTGCCCAACAAGGCCCTCTGCTTATTACCCACGAAGGGGTTTCAGGGCCTGCCATCTTGAAGCTCTCCGCATGGGCGGCCCGCTACCTCCACGACAAAAAATACCGCTGTGAGCTTTCCATCAACTGGCTCCCAGCCCTCTCCACAGAAGAGGTTTTTACAACGCTGCTTCAGTACAAACAGATGTTTCCCCAAAAACAACTCTGCTCTGACAACCCATTTTCCCTCCCAAAAACACTTTGGAGAGCACTTTTTGGAAACCCAATGTATCTGCGTGATTATTCATACGCCGCGCTCAGAGCCCTCACAGCCATGCTTCACGACGATCGGTACTCGGTAACTGGAAAATCGATCAACACTTCTGAATTTGTGACCTGCGGCGGTGTTTCTACAAAAGAGATCCACTGGAAGACAATGGAGAGCCGGTTATGTCCCAGCCTCTACTTTGCAGGAGAGATTTTGGATATTGATGGGATCACGGGAGGGTTTAACCTCCAAAATGCCTGGACGACCGGCTTTATCGCCGGCCGTTCATTAGGCCCCTTAGTGCTACAAAATTGAATACGAGATTCGTTTCCACTTCCCATCAATCTTTCGCCAGACGATGAGTCGGAAATCACTATCTGTAGTTGTTGACCCGCCTGAAGTGACAATCGTTGAGGCTGAAAAGGTGACAATGATCACCCCTTTTTTCATCGTTTGGGTAAAATTGCTCAACGTATAGCTACGGAGCGTTTCCGTTTGAAAGGAGGCGAGCTGCCTTGTTGAAACTCCCGCTCGAATCGACTCCGAGGAAGTAGGATGCGGTGTGCTCTTCAATCTCATTAAACTCCTGCTCCTTCAGCTCTTTGAAGAACTTTCTGACCAGTTTCTCTCCTTTTGCCATCCCGGCAAACATCAGGGCTGGCGCTACTAAAAGAGTAAAAAGAATCCCGCGCAACATACAAAACCTCCTATAGCTATGCATTCCTCGGAATAGCAGAAAAGAAATAATTTCAACAACACCATTTTTTGGTTCATCGGAAGAATTTGGAGCCAGACAAAGGTCGTTCCTGCCCATCTCTGTGCACTCTGTGATCTCGGTGGTTAAATAATTGCTACAACTTTTTCCATGCACATGTTTTCGTTTGACATGCGTGAACAATTTTTGAACCACCGAGGTCACAGAGTGCACAGAGGCGCTACCGCGCGCAAAATAAGTTCAGCCTGAGACTTCCTCGCACCCGCAATTCTTCCCATGAACCATGGTTTTTTACTTTCCCCAATCCCGCGCATAGCGAAACTCTCGATCGATCGTCCGATTGGAAACCTTGGCGATCACAGCGAGGCGTCGCTTGTAGTGCGAATTTTGCACCTTGGTATGCACCAGATCGATAAAATCGGGAGCAAATCCCCGAGCCATCAGCTCACTTGGTGTGAGACGAAGGTCGACCATGTGATAGAGGAGCCGGTCCACCTCTCGATACGTAAATCCCAGCTCTGCCTCATCGGTCTGACCGATCCACAAATCTGCCGAAGGCTTTTTCTCAATAATCTCACGCGGCACCCCCAAGTGCTCCGCTATCTGCCACACATGGCTCTTGTACAGGTCTCCAATAGGATTGAGCGCGCTGGCCATATCGCCAAAAATCGTCCCATAACCTAACAGGAGCTCACTCTTATTGCTTGTTCCAAGGACAAGGGCGGAGTGGATAGCCGACTGGTCATACAGAATCGACATCCTCTCTCGGGCCATCTTATTGCCCCTCCGAATGTTATCCGCTTCCGGATACCGAGCAAAATACGCATCAATCATGGGCGTGATCTCGATAAAGACGGAATTGATCCGCAGCTGCTCTACAACCATTTTGGCATGGACCAGGCTTTGCGGATGGCTCGTGCGATACGGAAGAATGCAGCCGTACACATTCTCTGGGCCCAGCGCGGCGGCAGCCAAGAAGGCAACGACCGAAGAATCAATGCCTCCAGAAACCCCCACAACCCCTTTAGTAATCCCCACCTTTTGTACTTCTTCGCGTATGAAGCGGGTCAGCACGCCACAGATGAGCGGTGTATTAATCTCAAGACCATCCATCAGCAATCCCTCGCCTGTTGTATCCGTGAGAGCTCTTTTAACGTAATGTACAGACTCTCATCCCGGAGCATTGGAGAAAAGATTCTGTCTCTGCGTAGGTCTCCCTCATCCACCGATACCACGACACTATCCTCTTCAAACAGCTTCCCACGCTTTACGACATCCCCTCCAGGGGCAACCACTTCAGACCCTCCCCAAAAGTTCACTCCATCCTCATATCCGACCCGGTTACAGAACAGGACCCGACAGTTTAAGAAGAGAGCCACAGTCGACGTCAGTTTCTGCCACGCCTTCGTTGAGTCGAGAGATGAATCGCTTGAAATCCCCCTTCCAGGGCTACTGGAAAGGCAGATCAGTGTTGCAGCGCCATCCATCGCTAAAATATACGATGAGGAGAGGTGCCACATATCCTCACATAACAAAAGCCCCACCCTGCCCAGCTGCGTATCAAACGCCTGGAAGCGGACTCCCTGCGCCAGATACCGTTGTTCATCGAAGAGGCCGTAGGTGGGAAGGTATACCTTGCGGTGCACATGCTTGATCTGGCCCCCTTCGATATAGAGGGCAGAATTGTGGAAGAGGTAATCGGATGTCACTTCAACAAATCCGATCGCAATAGAAATGTGGGTCGACAGCTTTTTTAGACGATCGATCTCGCGAGAATCGATGCTCATAGCTACTTCAGGAACCAGATCCTTCAAAAAGTAGCCGGTCATGGCAAGCTCAGGAAACACAATGAGCCCCGCTTTTGCATCGATGCTCCTCGATATGTGGCTCTCGATCATGGCCAAATTATCGGCCACGCAGCCAAGCTTTGGTTTTACCTGCGCTAAAGCAATCTCCATTTTGTGATCACTCCCTTAGGGACTAGTGGTAATTCCCAAAAGTTCCTAATTGACCAATACACCCATGTCTGGGAACAAGTCAAAAGATTTCTACATGGCAGACTGGGGCAAAGGTGATGTATGTGCAGCAACCGCACTTTTTCGAACGAAAAAATGGAAGAAAGAACACTTTTTAGCACCAATAAATGTTAATCAGCGGTAAGATGAAGTTTGGAAATGGAAGGCTCTCCAACTAAGGGACTGGGCAAGAATAAATGCTGCAATTTGGATGAGCGAGATTACCGATCTGTCGCAGATCGCTCCTCGTCCAGAGCACGCTATGGAGTCGTCGCGATCCGCAACATCTCGGCAATCTCGCTCATCCAAATTGCAGCATTTATTCTT
>JAJZPP010000049.1 GCA_021811115.1 bacterium
TTCCGCATATTAAACTTTGTATACCATGCCTACATACCTATGTAAGCCATGGTATACAAAGTTTAATCTGCAAAAAAATACATGCCATCTATTCAAGGGATTTAAGGGATGTTGTACTAGTGCTGCAGCTCGCACCCGAACAGAGTCAGCAACCTCCTGCACAGAAAGAGCGTTTCTGCGAAAGCTATCTCTCGGGCCTCCAAAGCTGACTAACCCTAGATTTTTTTTGTATTCATCGAGTGCAGATACTCTTCGTTTCTTTATTTCTCCAATAGCTTGCGCTATGGGCGCTGACACTACATCTGGCGGGATAGACGCTGCTGTTGCGCTACTTGTAGTCATAAACGACCTCCTTGTCTTGTAAAATTATAATTTATAGAATTACATGTTTTTTGGCAACTCAGGCCCCCCGTGATCCTCTCTGGACTTTCTGTCCATTTGATAGGTCAAGAATGCATGAAGGGAGTTGTCACGCTGATTCTCTTATGTCGTAATGTGCAGTATACCCATCGAGAAGCGTCCGTATCATTTTTTGATACTGCGTATGGTGCCGCTTTGCCTCTTGCTTAAAAAAGTCGATAGTTGATTTTGTCAGGGAAATCGTTATTTTTACTGTTTCGTCCTTCAAAACAAGCTTCTCCGGTGGCGGTAAAAAATCTTTAACAACTTTTATTTTCCCTAATGGCTCATCTGAATATTTACTGTTTTTGGTTTTCTTCATATGTTCTTCTCCCTTGACGCCAGTATCCAGCGCCTATGATGCGGATTTTTTGACAGCGATATGTAAAACGAACGGTCATTACTTTGCCATTAACCATGCCAAAGCAGTAATACCGTTTTTCGCTCTTGCTATGTGTGATATCTTCTGCAATAACACGATTCTCATCTAAGAAAGCAAGTTGCGCCTCTGAAAAGGAAACCCCGTGTTTCTCTATGTTTACATTTTCTTTAGCGGTGTTCCATTCGAACGTTGCATCCTTCATAACCTAATCCTGGTGCATGAGCCATATTTTTGTCCATACAAATTGCCATTAAAGCTTCGTATATTGCGTAGCAAGAGATGGAACGCAAAGTAGTAAAGAGGCTTTAGATTGCAAAGAAAAGAACCAGTATAGCGGTTCCATTCCAACATCCATTCCAAAAGTTGCTTATTTTTTTGCTTATTTTTTCCATCGACTATATATAGAAAAGAATGATACACTTTTTTTTATTTGCAAAAGGAGCTCCCCATGTCACTTACTCCAAAAATTGTTGCTTCACTGTTCACACCTGATCCACCACTACCAGCCGATGATTTTGGTTTTGTGCACCTCCGCAGCGCTCAACCTGAAAACATCAAATATGGGCCGCTGACCCTGATCAAGGATGATGGAACTACAGCAGTCGTGCGTTGTACGAGATGGACCGCCACAAAGGCCGAGCCAGTCTGTTCCTGCGACCCCACGGAGCAAATTTTTTACTCTGAAGATCACAAGCAGGCACTGAAAGTGCCTTCGAGATATCTGTCTGCCATGCATCTTTCCCTACCACCCAACCTTGTCACAATGACAGAGACAGTCGAAAAGGAGAAAACCGACAGGAGGCTCGCTGCCATCCGGGAGCCTCTGATCTCCAAAATAGCCCAACAGGCACATCGTGCAAAAGAGCGAGAACAGCGAATCGCCGTATATAAAAATAGAACCTTCAACGTGATTCTGGGAGCCCTGATCACTCCTCTCGAGGTAGCCACCGGTGTCGTCAGAATGGTATGAAGAATAAAGGAAAAACATGACAATTCATCGCATAGCAAGCATTTTTTTTAGTCCAGAAGAGTCTTCCCCTCCTACTAATAATCGCCAAAGCGGAATTCTCAGATTGGTAGACACAAATGGGGAAACAAAGAGGGTATCCTGCGAACTGTGGACCGCGAGCGCGACACACCCCAAGCTCGCTTCTGTTGCAAAAGAGGAACACTTTTTCTCCCCCGACCACACCCAGGCGATTGTGATACCCGATGATGTCAGACAATATTTAACTTCTTCAGGATGGGGGCTTCCAGAGGCTCTTTTCTCCCGCGTATCCACTGTGGCAGAAAATATGGTTTCTCAACGAATTGCCGCCTTACGACCGCGAACTGTACCGGAAGAACGGGGTGAACGAATCGCAACCCTCAAAACAAGAATTACCCACCTCATTTTAGGCGCAATCGTCACGCCTCAAGAGATCCTCACGGGCATTGTACGCATAGCCATCGCCACAGCGCGAGTCGCCCGTGCTGCACTCGCTCTGGGAGCAGTCAAGTTGAAGCATGCGATACGCAAGGGTGATGTAAAGCAGATTGAGATTGCTGAAAAGCGATGTGGGGACCTGGCTACATTTGCCTCGCGCCAAGTACGAATTGGGTTACTCCAGCTCATCCCCATCATTGGCGCACAGCTGGCCAATCAGTACAAGCAAGCAGGAAGTTTAAAGAACTTTCTTGACTCTCCAGCGATTGGAGGGCTAATCAAAAAAGTTCTCTTAAAGAAACGCCTGGATATCCCCCAAATGGTGTATGGAGTTACCATGCGTCATTCAAGGCATTATGACCTTGTTGAGAAACATAATCCAACCAAACGTAAAGAAACACAAGCCTATTGGAGCAAGCCAGCTCCAACAGTAGAAGATGCCAGAGCGGAACTCCTGTCCAATCCTAACCAACACAAACTCGTTCGCATCCCAGTTGCAACCCATGACGGCAAGACCCGTTACCACGATGCATCGCTGGTCATTTCTCCTGCGAACAAAGGGAATGAGAAGGCTAAAACAGTCGTTCTGTACCACGGAAATGCTTCCCATCACATCAGCGACTGGTCCCCATACGGAGAATGGTATCTCACGCAGGGCTACAATGTTCTCCTCTGCTCCTATGCAGGAGATTTGGGCATAGAGGGAGATGGCACCACATATAAGGAGGTGGCCACTCCATGTTCTGAACATGCCATGAGAGAGGATGCTACGGCAGATGTACGCTTTCTCCAAGGGCTCGGCGTCGAGCACGCGGCAGTCTATGGGATTTCTCTGGGTGGCGCCCAAGCGATGAACTTTGCGCAAGCGGCCGCTTCCTCCCGCCTTAAGATAGATTTTGTGACGCTGAACAAAACCTTCACTTCAGCTCCTGCGGTGTGTGGAAGAGCCATCAAGAAGGAGACCAACAGCCGATTCCTTGGACGAATGGTAGTGTCCTTTGCAAGAAGGTTTTTCTCAGAAGAACCGCAAGCAGGAAGAGGCAGCCAATGTGACTGCCTTGACAATGCGGCCAAGCTCAAAGAAATACACGATGCCCCAGCCTTTCGTCAGACACACTTTACGATTATCGGAGGAACTGACGACCAAATAATGGGAGAACCGCGCCATCCCTGGATGAACTTTGCCTATGAATTGTACAACGTTGTTCGTGACCTTGGGGATAGAGCCACGATCCAGATGGAAGAGAAGGGACACTTCGCGTAATTATGCCCCTATCGCAAGAAGAATAGCTGTATAAGCAGCCGCTGACACGACAAATGTGCCAACGCTATTCTCTTTTCCTGCAGGCAGTTCATGCCGTGTGACGTTCATGATGACGCCTCCGCCAATAAAGGCGCCGACGAGGGCAACTGCTGTTTCAGAGAGGTGTATCGCAAGCCCCACAACCCATCCAAGGACTAACGATGCGATCAAGACCCACCGGCCCGTTTTCCGATACGCCTCTCCATGGCTCTCACAGAGACTATAGTCATTCGTGAAATAGTGGAGGGCCATGGCTATGGTAAACAAGAGAAGCGGCTGAACATCCGGGTTATTTTTGTTAACAACAGCGTAACCGACGAAGAAATTGAAGAGGGCATAGGAACATAGGGCAAGAGTAAATTTTTCTTTCATGAGCCATCCAGAAGGGACTCGATCGATGCAAAAGAAGAGCAAAAAGCCCAACAACGCCGTCACGAAAACGTGGCGCTCTACATAGGGAAAGAATCCTGAGAAGATCCGTTCGACCCATTGGTTACTCTCACCTAGCTTTGGAAGCAGGTCTATAAAAACATACGCGATGGCGATCCCTCCGCCGAGGGAGAGAAACCTCCTTTGAGAGAGCATCTCAAGAGTTCGTATTTTCTCAGCATACATGTGGACCAGGGAAAAAATGGCAACAGAGATGAGAGCAAGGAGAGGATATGGGATAGAAGTCATGGCACGTGCCTAAAGTATGGATCGAAGTGAAACCCAAGGTGCTGATCCTCTTCAGACAACTCCCCTATCTCTCGATGACGGCGTGAGTGATCAAAACTTCGATTTGGATCCATGTACTGCTGGACTATCTCAGAGGTCACAAGACGTCGCGCCTCCTGGTGCTCCCGTACGACATTCCAAACAACCTCAATCGTCTTCTTCTTGATCTCCGAGGTCATCATCCGGCCGCTTCCGTACTCACGAGCGATGTCGCGCAACTCATTATCATTGTCAAGAAAATATAATAAATAGTGGTAGGGCACATCGACAGTTAAATTCGCCCCCTTCTCCACGTGCTCTTGCCGCGTCAATCCCCCACCAGAGAAGGCTTTTTCTCTAATCTTGCGCGACACCGCATCGTGAGAGTCATTCATAAAAATGACCTCTTTGGATCCGGTAGAACTGGCCTTGTCATGCACCTGTTCCAAACTTGGGAGGAAGCGCGACTGAATGGTTGCCGGCTTTTTGTACCCAAGCTTCTCAGCGATCTGTCGGGCCATACGAAAGTACGGATACTGGTCAATTGCCATGGGAACGAGGCACTGCACATGTTGATCGCCAAAAACATTGCTGAAAGCGGTGCTAAAGGCAGGAGCTGCCTGAAAACAGGGCCAGCTGAGCTGCCCGATACTGTTATTCAGATCAAGCCCATAGATGCCCTTGATAAGATTTCCAGAAGTTTGCCTCATCACTTGGACGATAGTCCGGTAAAGAGATCCCCCCACAGTCTCAAGGTTGGAAAAGATCCATGTCTTCTCCAGAGTAAACCCACAGGCAATGATATCTTTGGCATTCTCCTTGGCGAGACGATTGGCCTCATCAAGGGTGAGCTTTTCTTTAAAGTAATACTTTTCATCATCGGTCATCTGAATGATGACGACGGCATCAAAAGCATCCTGCAGGTACTTCGTGAACATAAAAGGCACCATGTGCCCAAGATGCAAAGACTCTGAACTGGGTCCACGACCGGTGTACAGATAGATCTCCTCTCCCCGTTCATAGGCATCGAGGGCGAGGTTCAAATCTTTATGAGAGAAAAAAATGCCTCGACGAAGCCATGGGTGGGCCTTCATTCGTGTGACTCGCTCAAATCGACGAACCAGTTTGCCATCGATCGGCTCACAGCCAAACTCTCTGATCAATTTTAGGTAATCGATCCCTGTCGTAGTCGTAACCTCCCACGGCGTGATCTTCGTTTCCCCATCCATTGTTTCCCCTCAGCCTTTAGACGCCTTGTAAACAAATTTTCAAACGGCAGTATAGCAGAAGCGTTGCCAGGGAATCCATGCCAATTTTCGCATCGAATAGTACTGCAGTTTTTCTTGCAATAAAAATTCTTTTAGTGCAATATAGATATTACATTGTCGCATGAGGCTAAAAAATGAATATTTACAACATTCCCCCTATCAATCAAATCTTCGTCAGAAAGGACGAATCCGAAACCGAGGAGAGGGACGCCCTCTTGGTGCTCTGTAACGGGAAGATAGTTCCAATTTTGTATAGAAAGCCCAGGGATGGAGAGGTAGAGAGCAGGACCACTTTCATCACACATCAAAAGGGCACCATCGTACTATCGGATGCCGATTATGATAGGATCGCAGAAAATCTTCCGGAGGGAAGCTGTTTGACCTTGGACCATCTTGCACAAATGTTTGAAAAGGCCACCGCCATCAATCCTGAGGATCTCAAGCAGCAGTCTGAGTCTGCAAGCAAAGTCGCTTCTGAAACGTTTCACACCTTAATGACGCGCCTAGCCCGAGTTTACAACTAATTTTCGCGCACCACCGCACAGCTCAGCCTGAGGG
>JAJZPP010000050.1 GCA_021811115.1 bacterium
TAAGGCAGAGAGGCAAACTCTTTTCGAGACATCGGTTTCCATCCGGCTTCCGTCTCTTGAACCAGTTGTACACGGCCTGGAATAGTGGATGTATGTTCCTCGCTAATCTTCCATTCCATCCGAATGGTTTTGAGGGTGCGCAGTAGAATGCCGCAATAGGGCCCTGAACCACTCCCTGCCCGGGCACTGGGTAATGTGGCATGGATGCGGTTGTACAGCGGCTGCAGGTGAGACGTGGCTGCGATATTCAGAAAAATCATGAGTATGATGCCGTAGAGTGGTTTTTGATCGCTGATGAGGGAGTGGTCCTCAGGAGAAAGGGGGCCGAAGTAGCTGCTACCAAGGGCATTTTCAAGAAGAGCGAGAAGAGGGTTTTGGACTGGAGCCTCGACGAGGAACCGACAGTGGTGTATCGCCTCCTTTGGTCTGACTTCCTTGAACATTTCTTGTGATATATCCTTTTGTGAGAAGAGAGATGAGATCTGCCACAAACCGGTGCAGCTCCATGATCTGGCGTTGGCTGAGAAGAGAGTTTGGGCAACAGTTGGTTGCGTGATTTTGTCTCCAGAACGTCAGGCAAGAAGCCACCACGGCACTCCGTGCTTCAACCGCCTGTACGGGCTGATTCTGCGAACGGAGGAGTGTCGCATTGACGGCTCGAGAACCCAGCGTATTTCCGGGTAGAGGGGGGATGTTCTCAATGGCTGCGATCACATCTGGTTGGTTTTGGAGTTGCTGCGCCATATAGGCCATGTGTTTTTCCAGGCTGTCGCGGTTCTGAGGGGGTGATAGGAGCGCATCGAGTAGCTTTGGTATAAGGCCGACGTTGATACGCCCAGAGGGAAGCACGAGGAGTTCTGCCATACTGAGGGGAAGAAGCCTGGCGCGCAGATAGCCTCGATAGTAGATGCCCGAGTAAGAAGATGCCTCGATACGACCTCTCAATCGTTCCCTGAACGCTTGTATGAAGTCCTGAAACTTTGCATCGACATCTGTGCAGAATGCGGAAGGGGAGGAGGTATCGAACCGATCTTCTGCCAGGAGGAGGATTTGAGCTGAAAGGAGAGGCGCCTGGTCGAAGGAGAGCGACTTTGACACAAGAAGACCGTGGAAGAGGAGTCGAAGTGAATCGTGGTGTCCTGCAGAGGCTATGGCGGTTACATTGGCAACAAAGGGTGTGAAACCATTTTTGGATGTGTGACCCTCAAAGGGAGGCTGGAGGGGAGGAGCGATCAGTTGAAGTAATTGGTCTAAAACGAGCGAGGTGTGTGCAGGAAGCTTTTCCAACAATGATTCGACAAAGCGTGTGTGAGAGACTCGTGAGGCGGTGAGTGAGGGTGGATTGGGAGGGGGGAGGTTTTCGAGCAGAGTCTGTTGCGCGAGGAGCGCATCTTTATAGGGGGTTGCTGATTGGGGGAGGGGCGTTTCGCTTATTCGTAATTGGGCAAAAGAATCAGAAAGTTCCCCGTCTGTCGGAACTTTTTTTGATGTAGACATAACAGTATTATTAGCTTCATATTTGTATGCGCGTTGATTATAAAGTAAATTATAATATTATGTCATTTATAAATTTTTTTTCGGTGCGCCGAAGATTTTATTACAAACTAAAGAACAGTCCTTGAGGGCAAGAACAGTGTTTTTGCTATCGAGAGGAAAGGTTTCCTCAATGGGGGTGACGATGAACAGGTGGTCCAATTCCAGAGAGGAGCGAGCGCTTTCCATCGACTTCGTTTTTTTGGGTTGATCGGTGCATTTGAACTCGAATCCAAGCCGCGCCCCCTTGTATTCCAGGAACAAGTCGATTTCTGCCTCTTGGTGTGTCGACCAGAAGTAACAATGTTCCGGACGCATGCCCAAAGCTTTGGTTACTTCCTCCAAGGCAAATCCTTCCCACGAGGCTCCTCTTCGCATATCGAGAGTGAGCTGTTCAAAATCAGCAATCCCGTAAAGCTGGTGGAGCAACCCCGAATCGCGAATGTAGAGCTTTGGCGATTTCACTAACCTCTTCCCATGGTTGTTATGCCACGGAGAGAGCAGTCGGATCAAAAACGTCCCTTCAAGAAGCGCAAGATAGTTTTTAAGCGTAGGAGCGGATATGTCGAGAAACTGAGCCATGCGAGCATAGTTTATCACAGTTCCGTGGGACTGCGCGAGCATGGCCCACAGGCGCATAATGCGCTGGGGTGGCAAGAGCATGCCGAAGGAGGCGAGGTCTCGTTCGAAGTAGGTCTGCATGTACACCTCTCTCCATCTCATGCTCGCCTGATCGGACGAGGCAAGAAACGACCTTGGGAATCCCCCGCGAGTCCACAGTTTTTGTTGGTCACAGGTTTCAGAGAGTTGAAATGGTGTGATGTTCAGGTATGAAATGCGCCCCGCCAATGTTTCTGAACTCTGTTGCAGCAAATCCCGAGATGCGCTTCCCAGTATTAAGAATTTGATCTTTTTATTGTCGACGATGACGCGCATATATGGAAAAAGGTCTGGTCGTCTTTGGATTTCGTCAATGATGATAAGGCCGTCGAGAGGCTCCAGGGTGAGTTTTGGATTTTCTAGCTTGGCTAAGTCCGTGTAGTCTTCGAGGTCAAAATAGTGGACCTTTCCAGGGAATTTTTTTGCGAACTGGTGGGCAACAGTCGTTTTTCCAGCTTGACGTGGTCCTAAGAGCGCGCAAACGGGGACAATCTCTAAGTCTTGTGTAATTTGGTGTAAAAAGGATTCCCGGAGAATTTCCATAGTGATGGTCCTTTGTAAAAGGCTCTTTAGCTATATTGAAACATAATTGAGTTTTTTTTGCATGAAAAACCGTAAATTACTTTCTGTTTTTCATGCATTCTTCATGTTGGTGTCATAACACAATGGGCACAACATCGTTCAGAGAGAAGAGCTCTCGAGGGGTCAGCCCCCAATTCTTCTAAATAAGTGGACTTATTTTTAGACATGGCAAGAACGCAGTTCTGGTGAGAAGCTTCCCATGAGCCAGTTTTTTTTCTTTTCATCAGCGCAGAGGCTAGCGCCAAAAGAGAGGCGCAGAGAACGCAGAGAAAATGGCTAAATAGTAAGGCGAATTTCAGCTGGGAGCGGTTTCCAACAGCTCTTTGAGTCGTTTCAAAAAGGCGGCGCCATCTGAGCCGTCGACCGCCCTGTGGTCCACCGACAGCGTCAGCTTGAGTACCTTACCAGGTGCCACGCCGCCTCCCTTGAAGATGGGAGCATCCAGGATAGCGCCGACGCCCAAAATAGCCACCTGAGGAGGGTTGATGATGGCAAAAAACTCATCCACGCCATACATGCCTAAATTTGAGATAGTGAAAGCCCCTCCAGTGTACTCGTTGGGTTGAAGCTTGCCAGCTCTCGCTCGTTCGGCAAGCGCCTTCACTTCGCTGGAAATTTGCTTCAAGGGTTTCGTCTCGGCCGCCCAGACAATCGGCGTGATAAGCCCTCCTGGAATGGAGACGGCTACCGATATGTCAGCGTGCGCATGGTGTTGGATGGTCTGTTGTTCCGGCAGGAAACTACTCCGAATCGTGGGGTATTCCATTAACGCTTTGGCAACCGATTGGATAATGCAATCATTGATCGTGATCGACTCCCCAGCAGCTTTTAGTTTCTCTCGAAAAGCAAGCAGGCGGCCTGCTTCGACCTGAATGCTCGCGTAAAAATGAGGAATGGTAGCCTTGGCTTGCTGCAAATTCTTGGCGATCGCTTGTCGCATCGGTGTGAGCCGCTCCATCGCTTCAAGAGTAGGCTGAGCGGTAACTTTTTCCAGGTCCCGGCTCATGATGCGGCCGCTAGGACCGGTTCCTGTTATGGTTGAAAGGGAGATTCCTTTTTGGGCTGCTAGCTTGCGAGCCAGAGGGGAGGCGGCAATGCGCCCAGAGGGCTCGGGTGTTGGCTGAACTGTCGGCCTTGGCTGGGCGATTGCAACCTGGGGCTGTGCTACGGCTTGGGGTTCGGCGGAAAACCCTTCGATGGATTCATTTTGTTCGGTGGAAAAAATGGCGATCGGTTTGCCTACTTCTGCCTGCTCTCCTTCTGCGACGATAATGGCGCGAAGCCAGCCTGGATCCAGCGCGTGGTGTTCGATCGTCGCCTTATCAGTAGTGATCTCAACGACCAAATCATCCGCCTGTACAAAATCTCCAACCTTCTTATGCCATTTCGCAATGGTTCCGTCGGTCATCGTAGGGGATAGTTTGGGCATGGTAAACGCAAAAGGCATACGCTCTCCTTACTGAATTGTCTCTTTGACTGTTGCTATGACACGGGCGGCATGTGGAAGGGTTTCTGCTTCGAGTACCTTTGAGTATGGCATGGGGGTCTCTCTCTGAGCCACTCTTCTCACTGGACCATCCAACTCATCAAGACACTCGTTTTGAACTCTGAAGGCCACCTCGCTTCCAATCCCCCCAAACAGATGCCCCTCTTCCACAGTGACGCAGAAGTGAGTTTTTCTGATGGAAGAGGCGATCGTCTCCATATCGAGCGGTTTGACCGTCCTAAGATCTACCACTTCGGCAGAAACGCCCTCTTGACTCAGCTGAACAGCCGCTTCGAGGCACACTTTCACCATCCGTCCGTGGCAGACAAGAGTAATGTTGGTGCCCTCTCGCTTGATATCCGCCTTCCCAATGGGGATAAGATACTCTTCCGTCGGAATCTCCATTTTATCCCCGTAGAGCAGCTCCGATTCGAGGAACAGAACAGGGTTTCCACACCGCAGGGCCGACTTCAACAACCCCTTCGCATCGTACGCATTGGACGGGCAGAGGATGTAGAGGCCTGGAAAATTAGAATAGGCTGCTTCGACAGAGTGGGAGTGCTGGCTCGAGACTTGGGCTGCCGCTCCGTTGGGGCCGCGGAAGACGACCGGAACTGAGAACCGTCCGCCCGACATGTAATGGATCTTAGAGGCGTGAGAAATAATTTGATCAAAGGCGACAAAGGAGAAGTTAAAACTCATGAACTCGACGATGGGGCGCAAGCCGGTCATGGCGGCACCCACAGCAAGCCCTGAAAAGGTTGCCTCAGAGATAGGGGCGTCGATGACCCGTTTGGGGCCATACTTGTCGAGTAGCCCTTTGGTTACTTTGTAGGGTCCATTATAGTACCCCACCTCTTCGCCGACAATGAAGACTCGTTCATCTAACGCCATCTCTTCATCGACAGCTTGGCGAATTGCCTCGCGCATTTCAACTAGTTGCATACAAAAACATCCTTCTCAAGCTCTTGTGGATCAGGCCATGGATCGCTGTCTGCCTGCTTTACCGCCTCAACAACTCTCTCGCGGCACTCTGACTCCATCTGCTTCATACTCTCTTCAGTGAGAATTCCCAGTTTGAGGCAGTAATTTTTCATCAGGATGATTGGATCCTGTTCTAGGATCGCTTTGACTTCGTCCTTAGAACGATAGAGGCCTGGATCTGAAATGGAATGGCCGCGGAACCGTTCCGTAATACATTCGATAAGAATGGGTTTCCTTGTGGCGAGCATGTGTTGGTGGGCCTCGCGAAAGCCGGCGTAGCAATTTAAGAGGTCCATTCCGTTGAGCCTGAAAAACTCCATTCCATACGCTGCAGCCACCTTCTCGGGAAAGTTTTTGTAGTTGGCCATTGTTCGACACAGCGGCGTGCCCATGCTCCACTTATTATTCTCGAGGACGTACAGGCAGGGAAGCTCCCACATCGAGGCGATGTTGAGCGATTCGTGGAAGACGCCGTTGGCGACAGCGCCATCGCCGAAGAAGCAGACGGAAATCTCATCTTTGGCATTGGTGTACTTGCAGGTAAAGGCGGCCCCAGTGGCTATGGGAAGGTGTCCTGTTACGATGGCGAATCCTCCCAGCATCCTCTTGCTGAACATGTGCATCGAACCTCCCCGTCCACAG
>JAJZPP010000051.1 GCA_021811115.1 bacterium
GCCGACTCTACCACAACAGCCGTATCTCCTGCTTGTAACATGGAAGACTTCTTCGGCAATTCTATCCAGACGATCTCTCCAAGCGTCTCAAGAGCCGATCGTGTCAACCCAACAGTCGCTGTCGTTCCTTCAACGACAACCCATTCTCCATTCTCCCCTGTATACCGCCTCATGGAAACCATTCCTTTATGAGCTGCTCAGCCCGATCGCAGATAGCCTCTCTGCCCAGCGATCGTTGGGTAGCAAACACTCCTTCAGAAAGCGGCTTCGAGTAATCGTCGATGCCCTTGCCCGTGACTACCGCCACAAATGGCCCGAGCTCTCGAGAATAGCGCGGAGCCATCCATGACCCAACGCCAACCTCAAAGGCATCAGAAAACTGGGGCTTCTCTTTCAGCTGGAACCGGGCCTCATGCTCTTTTGCCATCACGAACAGGAACAATTCAGAAAGGGGCCGATCCTCCATCGACGCCTGGCCACCATGAGGATCAGTCTCTGGATAGACCGGAGTCACGAGCAGAGGATCCCCATTGGACAATGCCGACGAGTAGCGGATCACGTGCGGCAGGAACCGGACTGCCACTCGGGCCGATTTCAGATCATCCCACTGGCAATAGTGTGGATACTTCTTTCGGTATTCCGCAATCGCAAGATCCAGCTGTTTGAGTAGCGGGGCAAAGTGCATTTCAGCCACACGATCTCTCACCTCGCTCAGCGGCTTCCACTCTCCCTTCGCATTTTTAAATTCAGAAGGGTGATCAGATCGCAGAACGATATACTGAGCCTCCAGAACCTTGTCGAGGAGGCTATTGAGCGTCCCATCAGCAAGGAGATCAGGCAATGGGACAATATTTTCAGAGGCTCGCCTATCTTGCACGATGATACGGTAGAAATGGTGTTTATCCTGCGTGTACGAAGCGAGCGCAGGAGACAACTCACCAATGGGAGCCGCAAACAGCATAGCGATGAATGAGGCTCGGTCACTGATGCCTTCAAATGGGAAAACTCCCCCTCGCAACCGTAACCCAACAGCGAGTGTCTCGGGCTTGGCAGCAGAGAGCGCCTCCTCACACCACTGTGGATGGGCCGCAATAATCGCCTCTTTCGCCAGGGTGTCCGCCTTGCTCTTCAGTTGGGCAGGCAACCCATCGATGGCTGTCAGGCGTGCCTCACGGGTCGAACCGCTTGATGCCAACTGCGGAATCACTTTCACAAGGCTCTCCCAATTGGCATCATCCACTTGCCAGTTCCATATATCGCGCAGGCGAATCCGTTTTGTCAACTCGTCGCACGAGACAGAGGCCATGCTGATGAGAACGTGACGATCCACCAGTTCTGGCCAGCTGGCTTGGACCTCCGCGGCTGTTTTTAATTTCTGCGGAAGGGCGAGGGAGGCTGGCTGATCGCTCTTCTCGCCAACCGCTTGGAACCACAACTCACGGGTGTAAAGGTCATTCATGGAGGTAAGCCGAAGGCAGGGTTGGAGCTGGTAGCAATCCAGGTCAACCGATTCATACTGGTGAGCCAGGTAGGAGGCGAGCGGCTCCCGATTGACGACGATTTTGAGCGGCAGTTCGATCAAGGCCCTTCGAAACAGGAGAACATCTGCCCACAGTTTGGTAGCTCGTGAGAGATCCATGGAGCACTCTTGGAGCGTCCTTCGCACCAAATCATCCGCCGTAAGCCCCTCTGCATGGGGCACCTTTTTCAACGCCTCCTGAGCATTGTGGTAGAGGGAGGCGAGTGCCTCATCCGAAGAGACAGAATACCCTTCCTGCGAGGCGACGCTGGCTACCTGCATAATGAACTGACATGCCTTCTCAAGAAATAAATTTCCAAACCAATCCGACAGTTGCTGGTAGCCGAACATGCCAAGTGGTCGGTTTTCCAAAGAGGCATCCGGCTCAAGCCAGGAAAACTGTTGCTGTTGGTAAGAGAGTATTTGACGAAGATAGGTTGGAGGGAATGACCTTTCAGCCAGGTAGAGGGCCGCCTTTTTCTTGTAGATCTCAACAGGATCATCAGATGTCACCGATTGATACGATTCCAACGCCTCTTTGACGCCAGGGGCAAAGTAGCTCCACACCTGCGTCGCGCTGACAAAAGGCGCTTGAGGATGATGGTACGGCTGAAACGTCTTCTCACGGCGCAGCTTTGCCTGCCAATCAGCTTGAATTTCCGCCGCAAACTGTTGTACAAGCAGCTCACCGATGCCTGTAGCAATGATGTCATTGGCAATGACCCCATCGTTGAGTGGGTTGTAGGAGGAGGAGGCTCCATCTCCAGCCATGCTATCCATTGAGAGAAAATGGACATATTCGTTACACTCAGAGCGAACCACCCGTGTTCCATCCACTGTTTTAAAAACAACTGGATCGTCTCCCTTGTTCGATGTGAACGCTGTATACGTCCCAAAGAAAGAGAACGAAATAATGATCACGGCAGTGATTACAAAGTAGATCGCTCGTTGGTAACGTCGGAAGAAGGAAAACATCGCTCGTCCCTTTTTGTCTAGTACGAAAAGGGGAATCGTAGCAAATGGCTTTCCTTTCGCTCAAACGTTTTTCATAATGGTAGAGTAATGAGTATCAAAGAAACCATCCGGAAGTGGGCCTCATCCCCATCCATCAGCCCATTTGTTCCTAAAATTATCGTCTGCTTACTCGAAGGGTATACAAAACAGACCTTTATGCATGACCTGCTGGCTGGAATCACCGTCGGCATTATCGCCCTTCCTCTGGCGATGGCCTTCTCCATAGGCGCTGGCCTTGACCCTGAAAAGGGGTTGTATACCGCCATCGTGGCCGGTTTCTTAAACTCTTTTTTTGGAGGAAGCCGATTTGTCATTGGAGGGCCCACAGGAGCGTACGTCATCCTGATCTTTGGCGTCGTCCAAAAGTACGGGTATGATGGGCTTATGTGCGCCACCATTCAAGCGGCCATCATGCTCTTCTTGCTTGGCATCCTCAGGTGTGGAACGCTCATCCGGTTCATCTCATACCCTGTCATTGTCGGCTTCACAACCGGTATTGCGCTCGTGCTGATGGTCTCCCAAATCAACGATTTTTTTGGCTTACAGGTTCCTGTAAAAGCGGCGGATGCCGTGAGCCGCATCAGCAATGGGATCGCCTATGCCTCTACCACAAACTGGTACGCTGTCTTTATCGGGGCGGCTACGTTAGCCCTCATCGTCGGTTTTAGGAAAATGTCCTCTCGGTTTCCGGGGGTCATCGTATCGCTTGCCATCACCACGGGTATCGCGACCCTTTTCCAGTTCCCCATCAGCACGATCGAATCAACCTTTGGAATCATTCCTGCAAAGCTGCCCTCAATTCACTGGCCGACTATCTCATTAGAACTGGTCCGTCAAACCTTCCCCGATGCGGTTGGCATCGCGCTCCTTGGCGCCATTGAGTCGCTCCTGTGCGCCGTCATCGCCGATAGCCTTGCCGGAACACGCCACAAATCCAACTGCGAACTGGTGGCACAGGGGATCTCAAACTTTGGTTCTGCGCTCTACGGAGGCATTCCGTCCACAGGGGCTATTGCGCGAACGACCGCCAGCATGCAGCTGAATGCCAGAACCCCTTTTGTCGGTATCTTCCATAGCATCACGCTCCTCATCCTCATGCTTCTCTTAGCGCCACTCGCCAGCAAAATCCCGCTTGCTGCCCTCTCCTCAGTGCTCCTCTTCGTGGCGTGGAACATGTTAGAGATCGAACACATGAAGGATCTGGTCAAAGGCCACCTAGGTGAAGCGCTGGTCATGCTGATCACGCTTTCGATCACCATTCTGATCGACTTGAACGCTGCTGTACAGGCAGGAGTCATTCTCTCCATCATTCTCTTCTTGAAGCGAAGCTCGGAGGCAACGACGGGCAAACTGTTGGAGGCGATCGAAGAGGATGAGCGGATCAGCGATGCTGCGCTTGATGGGGATGGAACGTGGAAGTATTCATTACCTGCTGATACCAAGATCTATGAGATTGAAGGGCCATTCTTCTTTGCTGTGGCCGACCTGCTATCTGATGTGCTCTCGCGGTTTGATACTCTCCCCAAAACGCTCATCTTGCGCATGCGTTCTGTCCCATTCATTGATTCGACGGCGATTAATGCTCTGAAACGGTTCTCTGCCCAGTGTGAGGCTAAAGGGGTACGACTGGTTTTGGCAGAGCTTTCGCCATCGGTTGAGAAGTCGCTAGAAGAGTTCCATTTCTTTGCCACGTTCCCCAAAGACCGGGTTATCAGCTCTATAGAGGGTCAGCTATTCAAGTAAAGTAAAGGAATCAGTTATGTCAGGGATATATATTCAAGCCGCTACGCAGTGCAGTGACTACGGGTATTGGCAATTCTATGCGAGGATGTGGAATGGCGTACGTAATCACACACTTGCTGCACGAGCATGCGCACCACTTGTGTCTATGGCACAAGCGAGTAGCCATATCGTCTATCCATTGGCGAGTCTTTTTGAAGTAGCTATTCGAGTCATCGTTATTGCGACAAAACGGTTGGTATTTCACAGCCCAGTGGTGTACGCACCAAATGCTGAACGATAGCCTGTACGCCATGCTGATTCAAAGTGACACTCGTCACGCCGCGAAATATTCGAGAGCGATCCAAAAACTTCTCCAAACTCTTTCGATTGACGTAAACTGTCTTTCCTTCAACCTGGCATGCCTCAGCCACCCCGATATAACTTAGTAAATACCCTCGTACCGAGCCATATGCGTGTATGCCGGGTTTCTGACCTCCCTCTAGAGCTTGTGTATCCAAGCTGCTAAAAAGCCGACCAGATTTGTCAATAATAGGTTCCATGTTGTATCCCTTTCTTGTTTTAAGAGCCATTTACAAGATCGTACATTCCCACCCAATGGCCTGAGAGTGAGAATTGCAATGTTTTTCCTTTGCCATGGCAGATCACAGCAGTCTTTTTCCAGTTACTCACTCGAGGAGCCACCTTGAGGAGAAGCCCCTGCTGCTTTTGATCGCTGAACTGTTGCGCATACGTTCCCTCGCCTATCCCAACCGCCAGTGTGCTTACGATAACCTTCTCGCCTCCCCTTTTTCGAGCTACTGTCTCTTGACGTAGTTCATGTTCATGACCACGAACAAATGCTTTGAGTGCTGCCTCGTCACTGCTGCACAGCTGTGCATAGGCATGAATGTCTTTCGGAGCTAACACATGTCCTGCCTTCCTCTTGGACCGTTTCGTCACAACTCCAACATCGCTATACATATACCCGGCAGCTGTACGAGCCTCGTTCGAAATGGCTGCAAGCTTGTTCTGAGCCTGTTTTACCTTCTCATTTGCTTCTGGAGCCACCTCTTCAAGATAAGACTTTCCTTTCCGAACAACAAGGTTCGTCTGTTTCCCTCTCAACAACGGATTCAAATTGACACCTATAGAGAAGAGAGCATGGGAAAAATGGACATACTGACGCTGGCCTTTTTTTTCGGGAACACCTTTTTGCTCACCGACACACAGAGCTAGGGGCATCGTTTTGTAGAGGCTTGTAAAAAGATCTCTATGCTCAGCAAGCCAGCGCGCCTCAGTGGAATACTTCTGTTGAAGATCGACATCCTCGTGATTGCCACGGAGTAAATGAACCGAAGATGGATTCCGCAAACGAAGGAGGGAAAGAAGGGTCATAACTTCCACATCATTGACACCTCGATCCATATAATCGCCTACAAAGATCATGTGGAATGGAGGGACACATCTGTACTCAGAGTCCAAAAACCCCTCTTGTTGGAGCAGCTTTAATTGAGCCATCAATGATTTAAGATC
>JAJZPP010000052.1 GCA_021811115.1 bacterium
GTGGTGGGCGAAAAAGTCAGCCACCCGTTTTGTCAGCGGGCCCAATTCCCTCAGCTCTTCGGCTGACATCTGATCCAGACGGATGATGTGCCGTTTGGGGAGGATGAGCACGTGGCCTTCTCGCGTCTGGTCGCAATCAGCAATCACGACAAGGTTGTCCGTTTCATACAGCTTCTCGCTGGCGATGAGGTTTTGGTCGCAGAAAATGCAGCTTGGCGTTGCGCAGAATAGCGCCCCATTGAGGCTCACCAAGGCGGAGAGTAAAAATTTTTTCATGCTTATTATTTCCAATTTTATTAGCATTTCTGAAGATTTTCTGGCCTTAACCCCGCATAGACCTGCGAGACCGCCTCTTCAGGTTTTGGAGTCAATGGTGGGACGGCAGCGCGCAAAAAGAGGGCGATTGCCACGTTGTTAATCAGCGTACAGCATGCCTTGAGGCAGTTCCATGGGCTGTGAATCGAGCCAATCATCTGAGCCAAATTGAGGGGGGTGCAACACAGACAGCCGAGAGCTGTTCCGCAAAAGATGTATTTGAGATTAGAGAGTGGCTTATTGGTAAACGAGACATACGCGATAGCACATACAACCAAAGTGACACACAGGGTGGTTGGAAGAAGTAGACGGGCTGCAAGAAACGGGGAGGAGCGAAAGAGTGTCACAGCGGCGACACTCAAAGAGGGGGAAAGCCTCTTTGTGAGATCGACCACCTGTCTATCAAGCCACTGGATGGCCCGCGACACGTTATCTACAGGCAATCGAACTATCGCGTGGAGATTCTCCCCCATCCCGGTGACGAGTGGTCCTACCCTTTCGGTGATCCAGTTCATGATGCGGCTTCCTTTCTTGCCTTGCTTCGAGGGTGACTCGGAGAAAGGGTATTGGTGAAAAGCATGGCTGCTGCGGCCAGGTTGGTGATGCCTGAGATGAGCCTGAACGGGTTGACGCGTACGATTCCCCCAATACACTGGACCGTTCCAAGCCCTGCGCAGCCTATTGCCGTTCCATTTTGCAAATCTTCAAAGGAAGGAGAGGCGTGGAGCGATTTGTACACGATAACAGCAGCAGCAGGAAAGAGAAACCAGGGGAAGGGGACAATGAGGCGCATCGCCACATAGGGAAGCGAGCGATACGCCGCTTGAACAAGCTTGGCAAGCGAAGGGCTCATCTTCTTTTTGGAGAACAACGTGACCCTTCGTCCCAACCAGTTAAAATTTTTATGTAAGTTTTTTGCCACCTCTTTGGCGTATTGAATGGCGCCCACAACTGGCGATGGATCTGTTGCTTGAACGGTGGCCATTTACTTCATTTCTCCGGTGGAAAGGGCTGTAGCTAAATAGAGGCAGACGTCCTCGTAGAGGTCTTGCGCCGCTCTCAGAACAGATTCCCGGAGAGTCTCTTTGCCCTCAACATATTTGAATAACGCGGACATCTGTACAAGGTCTGCTTTCTGGTTAGCCTGTTGGAGGCGTTCAATGATCTCAGTCGTTTCTTCATCAGTCTCATACGGCAGTGGAGTGGCCGGAGCTTTTTCTCCAAGAGGTAGTGGGGGAAAATTTTCTATCTCCTCCGCAAAAGGAAGCTCCATTGGCCAGGAAACTCGTTTCATTTCGGGAGTGGGAACTGAGGCTGACGGAGCGGCCGCTGCAGCCTGAAGAGGCTTATTCCATCGGCTTTGTTCGTCAAGTATTTTGTTTAATTGTGTATGAAATAAGGGGACTGCATATCTAAACATGTCATGATTGACAATGAGTGCAATAAGGTCACCGAGGAGTTCTGCATTCTTGTTGGTAGCTGCTATTTGCGCTGACAGCAACAATTCACGCAGGTCATCTGGGACGACTGGAATTGTCGAATCTCCATCCAAGGATAAAGGAGGCACGGCAGGGAGAGACAAGAGATCTTCACGGATAGACAAGAGATCTGGTTGCTTATGGGGGAGCAAGGGAAAAGGGGTGTCACATCGATCCGGGAGTGCTGTCGTGGATGTGGTTGCAGCAGGGGAGCCTTGCGCTGTCCCAAGATCTTGAAGGGAAGTATCAATATGCAAGAAAAGGATCTTAAAAGCCTCTTGGTCCTCACGTGGCAAAGATCGCGTTTTAGGAAGAATCTCTTCCCGGAATCGATCGATAACACCTGCAATTCGAACCTGGTCTTTATCTTGTCGTGCTCTGAGGATTTCCAATACAAAATATTCCACCTTAAACGTGAGGGCATTCCAGAAATCCGGACGAGGCAAGCAGACCTGTGTGTCACGGTCTGAGAGAGGGCTCTGGAGAAGGCTCCAAAATGGAGGAAGTAGGAACTGGATGAATTCAGATACTCTGGTGTCTTTTGGAAGCAACTGCTGAATTTGCGAGATCACGTTCCTGTCGATTTCTACACGGTTGCTCATAGAATCCTTTGTTTTTGAAAGAGTTCTCTTTCATGTACGTTGGGGAATATAACGCGAGGTGCGAATTTTCCAAAAGGACCCTTTCCACCTCCTGAGATTCGGATACGTACACAAATCCAGGCTGTGATATGCTCTCAGAAAATATACGGAGGAAATACTATGGACCAACTGTCGCGTTACTTGGAGACAACTCCTCCAGCTCTTCGGAGTAAGGCAGCCATTGCCATGCTCGCCTCCTTCGATTACCTCCTCGAGACCCACCCTTCCATTGCTACCACCATTGTACGGGAACTTCAGGATCAGCGGCGGTTCCTGAAAATGATCGCCTCAGAGAACTACTGCTCTCTGGCGGTACAGCTGGCGATGGGCAACTGGATGACCGATAAGTATGCTGAAGGGTCTGTCCACCACCGATTCTACGCAGGGTGCGATCAGGTGGATGCCATCGAAGAGGAGGCGTGTCACCACCTCAAAGAGTTGTTCCACGCAGAGCACGTCTACGTTCAGCCACACTCGGGCGCCGATGCCAACCTGATCGCCTATTGGGCTATTCTCACAACGAGAATTCAGAGTCGAGAGCTCGAGCGGCTTTCAAAAAAGAGTGTCGATGAACTGACCACAGAAGAGTTTGAATCGCTCCGCCAGCTTCTCGTCAATCAGAAGCTGATGGGCCTCGCGATGAGCTCTGGAGGCCATCTTACCCACGGCTACAGGCATAATATCTCCTCAAAGCTGTTTAAGGCCATATTCTATGAAGTGGATCCACAAACAGGCCTACTCAACTACGACCAGATTTGGAAGAAAGCCAAGGCTGAAAAGCCATTGATCTTGCTCGCAGGCTACTCTGCCTACCCACGGAAGATTAATTTTGCCACCATGCGGCAGATTGCCGAGGATGTGGGGGCAACTCTCATGGTTGATATGGCCCATTTTGCGGGGCTTGTCGCTGGAGGCGTCTTTACAGGCGAGTTTAATCCGATTGCCTACGCCGATATTGTCACTTCGACCACCCACAAGACGCTGAGAGGGCCTCGTGGAGGCATTATTCTTTGCAAACAAGAGTTTAGCGAAGCTGTCAATAAAGGGTGTCCGCTCGTGCAAGGAGGACCTCTGCCCCACGTGATGGCGGCGAAGGCGATCGCCTTTGAAGAGGCTCGACAGCCCTCCTTCCAAACCTATGCTCACCGAATTGTAGAGAATGCGCAAGCGCTCGCTCAGGAACTGATCCGGCTTGGGTGTACTGTGTTGACCGGAGGGACCGATAACCACATGGTTCTCGTGAATGTCTCTTCGTTAGGGCTTACGGGAAAACAGGCAGAGCATGCGCTCCGTCAGGGGATGATCACAGCCAATCGAAATACGATCCCATTTGATCCCAACGGCCCCTGGTATACTTCTGGGCTTCGATTGGGGACGCCAGCGTTGACGACGCTTGGGATGGGACCAGATGAGATGCGAGTGATTGCCGGTTGCGTTGTGGATTGCCTTCGTAATACCGTACCTGTTACAACAGTCAGTGGAACGATCAGCAGGAGCCAGTGCCTGGTCCAGTCTGCCACTGTGAGCGCCGTGCAAGCGAAGGTGGCAGAGCTGTTACACCGGCATCCGCTCTACCCAGAAATTGAGATTAAGGAGTAATACATGCCCACCACACCACAACAGTTTGAACACCTCGAAGATACGATCGAGGCAACCCTTCTTGAGAATCGACGTCTCTTCATTAGCCGACCGGTCGACATGGCGCTGGCCGAAGAGATTATAAGAAAAATTTGGTACTTGGAGTACACCTCTCCCAAAAAAGAGGTTGTCTTGGTGATTTCCTCTCCGGGAGGCTCGATTGATGCTGGGTTTGCCATCTGGGATCAGTTAAAAATGATGTCCTTTCCGCTCTCCACTGTCGTGACCGGGCTTGCCGCGTCGATGGCTTCCGTACTGGCTCTCTGTGCGCCGAAAGGCAAACGGTTTGCAACGCCCAAAAGCCGATTTCTCATTCACCAGCCCGCCTTGAGCAGCGTGGTTGAGGGGCAGGCAACCGATTTGGAGATCCAGGCACGAGAGATCTTGAAAACAAAGGCGTTGATTGTGCAGCTCTACTGTGAGGCTACTGGGAAAGGGCCTGAGGAGATTGAGAAGGCGATCGATCGAGACCGGTGGATGTCGGCTGATGAAGCGCTCTCGTTTGGTCTGATCGATCAGCTGGTCACCAGATATAAAGATGTCTAGTGAAAGGTATGTTGAGGCGTTTCTAAACTACCTAAGGACCTCCAGAGGCGCCTCAGAACACACCATTCGCGGATATGCAATCGATTTAGGAATCCTTTTCGTCTATCTGGAACGCCACAGCATCCCGTTGGATCAGCTCCAGCGAAAAGAGATCCGCTCCTTTCTTGTGGAGCAGCTCGAAGCTGGTATTAGCAAGCGATCCATAGCCCGCCGCCTCTCTTCGTACCGTTCTTTTTTTCGCTTCTGCCTTCGACACAAATGGCTCTCCACAAATCCCATGGAGGAAGTGGAGACGCCAAAGCAGGATCGGCCTCTTCCCCATTCCCTTTCCTACGCTCAAGTCGACCATTTTCTTAACCTTCCTGATACCTCTACCTATCTTGGTATACGTGACAAGACGATGCTGGAGCTCTTTTATAGTTCTGGGCTTCGTGTCAGCGAGCTTGTTGGTCTCAATCGTGCCGATTTAGATGGGGTTGAGCTCCTCTTGCTTGTCCGCGGGAAGGGGAAGAAGGAGCGGCTTGTGCCGATCACCCAGCAGGTGGCCACTTGGTTGCAGCGGTATCTTTTCCACGAAGAGCGAAGGCAACGAACAGTCGATCATGCTGAGGAGCGGGACGCGCACGCCATTTTCCTCAATCGGTTTGGGAAGAGGCTCTCGGCCCGTTCCGTCGACAGACTCTTTGAGCAGTACTTGCGTCGAAGTGGTTTTGCCATTACGATCACGCCGCACACGATTCGGCACACCATAGCGACCCACTGGCTAGAGCAGGGGATGGACTTAAAGTCGATACAGCTGCTCCTGGGCCATTCCTCCCTGGCCACCACAACCATCTACACAGAAGTCTCCTCTGACTTAAAGAAGCAGACGATTGCCAAGTTGCATCCACGAGGCGCATGATGAATAAGAATCCTTACCTTCCTAATGCTGCTATTCGACCAGATGTTGGCGAATCTCCAATTCTGGTGTACCCAGGACCAGTGTGAGAAGATGGGACAACGGAGATGTAGACATCCTGTCCTAGTACAACATCCCTTAAATCCCTTGAATATCTGTCTTGTCTTTTTCCGCATATTAAACTTTGTATACCATGCCTACATACCTATGTAAGCCATGGTA
>JAJZPP010000053.1 GCA_021811115.1 bacterium
GACGAAAGTTAAGATGGCGCGGTTCTGGCATAGTTGCGATATCGTTCCTCTACGTTTCCTTGCTCCTTTTTTTCATCTCAGCGAGAGCAGATGTATCTTTTTTCAGAAGTTCTAGACACTCATGGGCACATGTCGCAGCTAAAGGACGAGCCTCCTCCAAGGGCATTTTCTGCCGACCGCACGCAGCAAAACTAAAGACGAGATTTCTCACGGAATCATCCGAATACCACGATAGTATAGGGATCAGCCGATGCTGTTTTGTACAGCGTTGAAGAAAGGAGGCTACGACTCGATCACTATCCGATGCCACAGCAGTGTACGATAACGAGGTGATCTCTAGTTGTTCTACTGGAATTGGAGATCGTAAAACAAAGGGAGAAAAACAGGGAGAGAGGGATTCCACCTGTTCCAGAGGTTTTGAGAGAAGAGATTTATATACCTCTCGCTTGGGTGGGAAATACAAATCAAAACTACCTCTCTTCTTCGGTTCAGGAGTTTCAAATGGAGTATAGGCAAGAAACCGAAGCGTTCCTTTTGGCTCTGGTAGAATCGCGGAGATATCCTTCGAAGGCCATGGTTCATTCTTCTCGTCTCTGAGTCCTACCTCAAGGTGAAGCGTGTTGGGGGTAAGAGGAAATTCCCAGAGAAATGGTCGAATGTAAGGAATAGAGTTAAGTTTATTTTGATATTCGCGAAAAATCTCTACATATTTCTTTTCTGCTTCAGCAGGATCTGAAAACTGGAGACCTGTTAAAATTTCGAATGGGTCAAAGCTTTTCGTGAAACCTGCGCGGTTAATCTCAGGCATCCACATTCTAATAGGATATGCATGTTGTGCACTTGAGTGAAAGTTTGCAAGTTCTTTATCCAACCTGATGGTTAGAAGATCTTCAGGTCGAGTATAATCTTCCTTTGGGGGGATATATACCCTCCTGAATGCTTCAGTAGGTTCATTGCTGATACCAGTTTCAAGGAAATGCATGGCATCATCGAATGTTTCTTGGTAGAGAAGAACAAGATTTTGTCCCTCATCCGAGGTAAAATATTCGAATACCCCATCTTGAAGCCGAATTTCAGCAATATAGGGAGCGGGTTGTCTATTGATCCCTTCATCCCACAATGAGATGCGAAAGATTAGATGTCGTGGCTCGGGAATTGTTGCGGGATCATTGTAGAGACGGTTTGTACTCCTATTTTTCATCCAGTCGAGAGCTAGCTTATCGTTCTGTAGATAGAGAAGGAAACTTCTTCCACATTCACTCGCCATTTTGTGCGCTGTGTCAAACGAAAGCTTTTCATGTCCCCAGAGCGCAAACGAGAAGGATGGAAAATCTCTCACATTTTTTCCGACCCTGCCAACAGCAAGCGGAAAAAGATGATATTGCGGGGAAAACATCTCTGCGAATGAACGAACAGAAAAAACAAAGGGATATGTTGATGGATTGACCTGAAGAGATGGAATTTTTATATCTTGATGGTTTAAGACAATTCTTTCCACAAATGGTTTATAATATGGTTTCAGGAACTCGCATTCTTCAGTTCGTTTTACATTAATTCGCTTTTGATTTTCCTCTCTTTCAGGTGTTTGAACGCAAAAATGAATGGTATTATCTGGGAAAGAACCAATAGCAGCAAGGTGGGGGGCATTAAAAAAAGCCCCTTGAATGTCTTTAAACTCCGCAAATAAAAAAAACGACTTTGGAGTGATTGGGAATTTAGCTAAAACCGGCCTTGTTCCTGGCATAGAATTTAATTTGTTTAGGTATTCGATATATACTTCAGCAAACCTTTCTTCAGCCTTCTCTTTATCAACAAATTTTTCTCCTTTAAGCACTGCGATCGCATCGATAGAGTAGGTCAAACCCCATTTCTCAAGAGCAGGTTGCCACAATTTAGATAGAGGAGAGGGATGCGGATCCTCATAAAGCCCTTGTAGTTTTTGATCTAATAAGGCATTAATAGGATTTTCTTGACTCTCTGCAATTGGCTTCTTAGAAAAATAGGGATACGTCAACAGACAGCAGAAAGAAACAAACAAAACAAAAAATATTTTTTTAATCACTGAAAAGCCCCCTATTTTTTACAGCATCTTGCAGAGCGTCTTGGTAGCTCTCCCCCAAAAAAGAGTGCGCATCAAAAGGATTTTTATGTTCTCCACAAGGAATAGCAGCCTCACCGGGGCCAGAATGGAGTTTCCCCAGTTCAGGAACTAAATCACCTCTAGCGGCATAGTTAATGGCTCCTGGCAACTGGGTGGGGGAGCCAAAGGTAGCCGTTCTCCCAATCAAGTCTTCTTTTTGAAACGAAGTTCCAATCAAGGCATTTTGACACGTCATACCCCCTTGACTATGTGCTATTTGCTCTGGCTTTGCACCAATACCAGCGTTTTTAAACTCCTCGTGTACAGCTTCCAGCTTATTCCCTAATGAACGGTCAACCGCTGTCCTCACACCGTAAAATTGACAAAGTGATTCAACGAGATCAAAAAAAAGCCCGTTAGTAGGATTATGGCAGATAACTACATCATAGCAGTTATCACCCCCTTTCATCTTAACCGATTGGGCCGACTCGTGGGCTTGATGTTGCGTATTTCCAATCCCGTTCCAGAACATTCCAAGATGATGACCAACATTTTGATGTCCATAAGCGTCGCAAAATCCCTTGGCATCAACATGAATTAGAAATTCCAATGATGCTTCTTCGTACTCGCCCGTTAATTGGGTGTTATTTACTGAAAGACAAACAATTCCATTGTCTAGCACCGTTGCGGGTTCATTTCTGTGAGCATAACTTCCAGGTCCAGTATATTGGCTCGTAAACTTCAAGTCATCAGAAACCTGCGCTTGTACCGCTGCCCACATGTATCCTGTTGCAACAGAACCCCAAAACCCTCCTTCCGATGATTCAGCTAGCCCGAAGAGGTCATTCCACGTGAGAGGATTGTTCCTCACATACGCATACAAGTTTGGAGAATCCGCAAACCCCACAGGATCAGGCGTCAAAAACCTCCCTAACTTAGGCGAGTAGTACCTGCGCCCGAAGAAGTAAAAGCCTGTTTCCGGATCGAACCTCTTGCTCGCAAACCTCCACGGACTGATCTTCGCATCGTCTGTCGCCTCTTCCCCAAACGCAGAGTACCGACACGCCTCTACAAAACTTCCATTCTGGGCATCCAGAAGCACACAAATGTTCCCCCGATGGTCATTGAGAGGACAATAGGTCTTGCCTTTAAGCTCAAGAGCCACAGTTGCCCCAAGCTCAGCCCCATGGCCTAACCCTAGCACTCTGAACTCTTCCTTACCCCCACCATAGAGCCTGGAGCCCACCTCACGTCCATTGAAGAAAAGGAACTGATACCTATCACACTGGCCGTATTCATCATTCCCCTTGTGAAAACTCCTCTTACCAATGCGCCTATGGGACGCATCATACGCATACTCTGTTCGTTCTAGTTTGCGCTTGTTCCCTGAACGCTCTTTCATGAGCGACTCTTCCGCGATCAGACGATCGAGCGCATCATAGGTAAACGTTTTGCTGTAATCGCCACAGACCATCTCGATCGGATTCCCATTCTTGTCATAGGTAAACGTGGTTTGAGAGTCCGAGAGCAGTTGGTTCAGGTTGTTGACGTTATAGGAGGACCCACCCTTCTTGAGCCGATTGTGGAGGGAGTCGTGCTTGTACGTCTCGTTGAACAGCCCCTCTTCTTTCTTCAGCTGGTAGAGCGCATCGTAGGTAAACTTTGAGTCAAAACGTCCCTGAGGATCGATTCGACTGATGTACATCAGATTGCCTACCTCATCATACTGAAAATTGCTCTCCTCAAAATGGGGCGCTGTAATGGAGGTAGGCCTTCCAAGGATATCCCAGGAAGACTGGAGAGTACCGCAGGGGCCAATCAGAGTTGCCTTCGTGACATGGCCACGAAGGTCAAAGGAGTCGTACCGGTGGGTGTACAGCTCATTGTTTGAACCATCCTTTCGAACGATGGATCGAAGTGCTCCTGAGCCATATTTATATTCAACGCGATGGCCCAGATTGGTGGTAAAGCTGGTTACCCGATCCAGAACATCGTAAGAGAAGGTCGAACTGACTCCAGTACCGATAGCATCGCTCATCATACGATCGTGCTCATCATACGTCTTGGTATGGATCAGGCCGTGAATTTTATCCTTAACAGAGAGCACATTGTCGTTGAGGTCGTAGGAGTAGGTGTAGTGGACCGTCCCGTCAGAAGATCGTAACTCCTGGAGGCGGAGGAGCTTGTCGTAGGTGTGGTAGAGGATGACGCCGTCGGGCTTGGTGATCGTGTCGACAAGGCCGCCAGGAGTGTAGGTGTATTTTGTAACCTTCGCCTCTTTGGTTCCTGGCTGCTCCGTGCAGGTCTCGACAAGATCGGTAGGAGTGTACGTCCACTCGATGGTATACTCTCTTGTGGCCGAGCCATCAGCGTACACAAACTCCTGCTCTCGCGTCTTATTGCCCTTCCCGTCATACCGGAAGACTGTTTTGGATAAGGGAGTCTTGTTGTTATCCCTCTTAATCACCATGTCGAGGCGATTGTACACATCGTAAAACTCAAGCGTTGAGTTCCCAAGAGGATCGGTGGTGGTTTTGCGGAACACGTGCTGCTTCAGCTTATTCTCCCAGGCGTAGTCATACTGGTACCGCGTGATGTTGCCAAGGCCATCCATGTAGGTGGTGGGAAGGCAGAGGCTGTTGTACGTGATCCTGTCGGTAGCTGTGGTCGAACTATCGATCTGCTTGGTCACCGCTATCTTATTATCCAACATGTCGTAGGCGTACTGCTCGAGGAAGAGGAGCGTCCCATCAGAATGGACTCGTCTTCGTTCGATCTCACGATCCAACACATCGTACACGAGGATGGTGGCGATCCAAGCGCCATTCTCTTCGCACTCGCGTGTGACACATCGTCGTCCAAGGGCATCGTACTCGTACTGGGTGTGTTTCCCATGCTTTTCCTCCTCGATGAGGCGGCCGGCGCCATCGTAGCGGTAGAGGGTCACCCTTCCCATTGGATCGGTAAAGGACGTCTCATGGAATGAGGAGTAGGTGTGAGAGGTCTTCTTCTCTTCGCCAACGGTGACAGAACGGACCCGGTGGAGGAAGTCGTACTCGTAGCAGATCTGAAGATTGTTTCTGTCGATCTTTGAGGCGAGAGTCCCATTGGTGTTGTAGGTAAATTGTTCGGCAGATCCGTCCGGGTACCCGATGAACGTCGGTTGGCCGCGGGAGGTGCGATTGTACCTGGTCTCATAGCCGTTGCGGTCGGTCGAAGAGGTGATGCTGTTGAGCCCATCGTACGTAAACTTCTCTTTGGGGGTCATGTCGCCCCCAATAACCTTCATGGAGGGGTAGTGGACGGATATGAGCCTATTGAGCCCATCGTACTTGTAGGTCGTCTCCTGATCAAACCGGTCAACCATCGAGATCTTGTTGCCCGCCTTGTCGTATGTGTAGTGCGTCTTAAAGGTGGGGCCATTGTGGTGGCAGACCGTCTCACAAGTGAGCCTGTTCATCGCATCGTAAGAATATTTTGTGTGGCAATCAGCCTTTACAAGCTCTTCTCGAGTCTTATTGCCATTCTTGTCGTACTCGTAGCGGTACTCCTTTCCAGCAGAATGGGACTTTTTGGTCAGTTGCCCTTTGTCATTGTAGGCGTAGTTGATGATGTAGTTTTCCACG
>JAJZPP010000054.1 GCA_021811115.1 bacterium
AGCGCCTCTCCTTTGGCGCTAGCCTCTGCGCTGATGAAAAGATGCAAACGTGGGGTGCGCGAAGTGTTTTCTACCCGATCTTCCTCAACTTCTTGAGCACTTAGTCTAACTCCACCTCTTCAATGCAGGCTGAGCGGATAGGTTGCGACGGGATCTTTTCCGACGTGGCGAGGGGGAAAAATCGTAAATTAAATTCTGGAGAGCAGGCGTTCCTCAACAAGTGCGTCTCCTCTGCTATAGTACGTTGGGAGCAAAAAATAGCAATCGAAGTGCCACGTGCCACCGCATGGCGAATGTTCTCAGCATACTCGCCTTCTGGCATGATCTCCTGAATATCATGGATCTCCTGGATCGAAATGAGCCTTCGCAGGAGTGAGGCGGGGAAGGGTGGAGTGGACTGGGGGGCCACCGTGTAGACACGCATGCGGAGCCGCTGGGAGGCGAGCAACACCATGACCCACGGCCAGAACGAATGTGGGACGATGAAGATGGAGGGCTTATCGAGCGGAATGAGCATCTTTCCCTTTAAATCGACCCGAAAGAAAAAATAATTAGAGAGTAAGCAAAAAAAACGAATCACATAACCCGACATCGAAAAGAAGATGAAGGCCGCAATGATCAACGTAGTAATCCCAATGATAGTAAACCCAGTATCAGGTCTGACCCCCATCACCTCACTGAGAACGTACATAGAGAGAGCGGAGAGAAGAACACCTGCAAATCCAAGGACGTTACCGGTCGCTACAATTTGTCCACGACGGGTCCTGGGACTGGCCACCTGAATGTAGGAGTCGAGAGGCACAAGGTAAAGCCCCCCAAACAGTCCGACACAGAAGATGAGCAACAGGACTGTAGAGAGCGATCCAGAGTAGTAATCGAGCAAAAGAGAGGAGATGCCCATCCCAATGCCGCCCAATGGGACAAGACCAAATTCGACACTCTTGCCAGAGAGTTTTCCTGCGAGGAGCGAGCCGATTCCTATGCCAAAGGCGGTCAACAGGAACATGTAACCACCCTGCACATCGGTGAGGTGGAGCACGTTCATCGCGTACGGAATCATGTTGAGCTGAACATACGATCCAATGAAGAGGAAGAACGCCGATCCCAAAACAGCTGAGAGCAACGAGGGTTCGCGGGAGATGATCCGCAAGTTGTTGCGCATCTCTGCAATGAGATTTGGGGTCACCTTTTTTGTCGAACCGGCGGGAGGGGTGTGCTGGATCTTCACACTTACCAGAAGGGAACTGATAGAAAAGAGCGAGCAGATAGCGAGGGAGACAACGAAGTTGCGATTGGTGACATCGGCGAGGAAGGAGGCAAGAAACGTCCCAAAAATAATGGCCACATAGGAAGAGGAGGTCAACATGCCGTTGGCCTGGGATATCTCCTCTTTGGGCACTATTTCAGGTACAACGCCATACTTACACGGGCCAAAAATGGCACTATGGGTTGCCATCAGGAAGAGGGAAAGAAAAGAGAAGAACTCGCTCTGAGCGAAGAACGACAGGACCCCAAAAAGAATGACGATGATTTCAGCAAGACGGGTGAAGACAATGATGCTGCGCTTACTGTACTTATCGGCTAAAATGCCAGCGGTTGTCGAGAGAAGTATGAAGGGCAGAACGTAAATGGCCCCAGCAATGGAAAGAATCTTGTTGCTCGACTGGGCCCCCTGCAGCTGAATAAAGCAGAACGCTAGGAGCAGCTTAAACGTATTGTCATTCATGGCTCCCACAAACTGACAGTAGTTTAAGTACCTAAATGAAGACCACCCATCCCGTTTTCCAAATAAACGCATGACACTCCGTGGTAAAGCATGATGTTGTGTATACTGTCCAATTTGCGCGTATAAAGCAAGTGGATAGAATGCCTACTATCGTCGTCAGCAATGACGCAAATCAGCTGTGCACCGATCTTATCGATGAGATCAAAGCGATCGACCAGGATCGCCTCATCACGGCAACGATCGTTGTTCCCGAAGCCTCCATTCGCTCATGGCTCTGCCACGAACTTGCCAAACAGGGGCTCTCTATTTTGCGATTTGAGATTCTCATTATCGATGTGGTGTTCCAAAAAAGAGTCCCTACCCCTCTCATTCTCTTCGGTTTCACCGCCTTACAGTCCGGGTGGCTCGAGCAGCTGTGGTCACAGTGCACCTCTCTGTATGCTCTCTCACCATGCATGCTCTTTTGGGGAGATCTGTGCTCTGATGTGAAGGCAAGGAGCCTCCTCGCGAAGGCGCGCCAAAGTGGCGTCTCCCACCCTTCAGAGGAACGGCTCGAAGAGCTTCTCTTCGATCGCCACAGACTCCTCGCCAATAGCGGACACATCGGAAGAGAGTTCCTCCACCTCCTCGAAGAAAAACAGCCTGAGGGGACCAAAAATAGGTACGTTTTTCCCGATTCCCTCTGTATCCCCCCTTATACTGAGTACCTTCAGCCAGAAGTTATCATCGAAGAGCGCCACGCAACGCTCCTCGACTACGTGAAAGCTGACATGCTGCTACTCGTCGGAAAAGTCCCGAGTCGGACCCCCCTCATGAAGGATGGCTCCATAGAACTGCACGCCGCACCCACGCCGCTTCGAGAAGTAGAAGCGCTTCGAGAACGGCTCTCTCGAATGAGCCACCTCCAACCGGCCAGCGTGATTGTGCTCGTCTCCGACCTCGCTCGATATGCGGCCGCTATGGAAGAGGTGTTTGGCGGACAAAGAGGGCCCTTTTTTCAACTTATCGGATCCTACTCGCCAGATGGCCCCATCACAGCACTCCAAGGGCTCATTCGCCTGCTCTCCTCAAAAAACAGCCTCTCCGAGTGGAGGGAGCTCCTCCACCATCCGCTCATCCAGCAGAAGTTATCGCTTTCTCCCCAGGATGCAGAAGCGTTACAGGGCTGGCTCAAAAAGAAAACCCCAGCTTGGGGGTTAAGCCATGAACACAGAGCCCGGTACTTACAGCAGCGGGGGATTGAGCCAAAGGGAAAAAACGGAGGAATAGCCGACGAAAAAGAGGCGTTCCTCGCTACCTTCTTCACCCCACCCGATCAGTACTTCTCATGCTCAGACCTCCCAGCCATCGGGTCGTTCTGGCAGTTTCTCGCCCAGTTGGAACCGTTCACACTCGCTAAGGAAGCCCCGCTTTCCGAATGGAAAAACCTCTTCCTCAACCTGTCCGAAGGCCTCCTCACCACTGGCTCTGGATACGAAGAGGAGGCGATAGGTGAGGCCCTCTCCTTACTTGAAGGGACTTCCCCAATTGCCTGGGATGAGGCCCAAACGCTCTTTTTTTCTCTGGTAGAGGCTGCCTACGACCGACGACACATCGATCTTAAAAGCCCCATGATTGTGGCAGAGCTGGGCCGATTTCAGCCATTTCCTGCAGAACTTGTCGCCATCCTGGGAGCCCAAGAAGGACAGCTCCCGCGATATAGCCGACACCACCTCCTGCGAAGGCTGCACAAGATGGCCGATCCGGCTCATTTGTCAAATATTTTTTTGGAACGGTACGCGCTTATTGAGGCGACCCTGTCGGCCAAAAACCTCTTCATCGGCTACCAGTCGATCGATTGCGCCACACAAACGCAGGTCCCGCTTGCCCCCGCGATCACCGATATCTTCACCCACCTTGATGAGCGGTACCGCCTTGATGGGATTGCCCCCTCTACCGCCTTGAAAACAGGCCATGGCATGGAAAGACCATTCAGACAGGAGTTTGAAGCCAATAGATTCCCTAACATCGTCTTGAAAAAATCAGATGAGCGGTTCCTCAGAATAGATCCTCAAGCCTTAAAAAAGGCGGCCAAATACCCTCTTGAACTGTACTACAAGGCGCATCTTGGATATGACACACCGTTTAAAGATGAGGATCCGCTCTTTGTAAAGCCATGGCAGGTAAAACAGGCGGTTCCCTCGTGGGCAACCCAACAGGTTGAGAACACTCTCACTGCCTTAGGCGCCACTTCTCCTCCCTACGATCTGCACCTCGTACCAACAGCCAAAGAGCCGTCGTTCGATGATATGAGGCGTCAGATCGTCTGCCCCACAATCCAGTGTAGTGAATCCATGGAACTCAGCGGTGTCTGGCCAGCCCTACGAATGGAAGGGACGGTGCTCATCCGCGAGGATTGGAAACGGGAGCTCTTCCAACAGTGGCCTGAAATTGTCTTTCGTTCCTCTATACAAAAGGCGTTTGGGGTACCGCTTCAACCACACCTCATTATCGTTTCGGAGAACAGAGTGCAAGCCATTGAAAGCCCAAAAGAGTTCAGCGATTGGATAGCCTTCGCCCATGAAGCGACAGTGAAGCCGTTTCCCTTTACGTTCGACATCGTCAAACGGCTGTGTGCTGAAAACGATGATGTGGTTTCTGCCATTCAGAGCCATGCAGAACAGGTCGGAGGGGTATGGAGATTTGTAACGAATGATGAGATTCAAGAAAAGCTGCCGCTCTGGAAAGAATGGGCTCACAAGCTCTACACTCCATTTTTTGAGGCGTTATGAGCTTTGATATCACCAAGCAAAACAGCTCATGGGGAAAACGGCTCTTCGTGGAAGCGTCAGCAGGAACAGGAAAGACGTTTCTCATCGAACACTACATAGTCCGCTCTCTTTTGTTCCATGGATTACAGATCGACAAGATGGCTCTCATTACCTTCACAAGGGCTGTTGCCAATGAACTGAAAACCCGACTGCGAAACACCTTCGAAACAACAGCCCAAGCGCTCCTCTCCCATCAGCCATCACACGACTACCTGACACCTATTCTAGAAGGGGAGGAACCGTCGTTAAAGAGATATGTCCGCATCCTAGAAGAAGGGACAGCCTCCCTTTCGAGCGCCACCATTACGACGATCCATGGCTTTTGCGATACGCTCCTCTCAAAGTTCACTCAAGGTACAGAAGAGGGTTGGCTTTCCGACTATGAGAAAGAAGAATGGCTCACAGACTACCTACGAGAACAAGCGGTCCTCTCAGAACAGGAGTGGCATTTTCTGGCAAAGTCAGTCTCGTATGATCAAAAAAACCTCCTCGATCGGCTCCTGCTCGACCTGGAACAACAACAGAAGAATCTCATCTCAGAACCACTTTCAGGGGTGATCCACCGATTCAACGCCGATGCGAGCCGCGTGGCAGTCGCCCTTTCCCAAAAGGCCCTCACGTTTAGAGGCAATACGAGACGGGATGGATCGCTTCGAGAGGATATTCAAGCGTACTTTGACGCCCTTGAAAAGCTCCTCATTGAAGGACCTTCAGATGGCCGAATGTACCCTCTTTACGGCTGGTCTCTGCCAGACCTTTTTGCTATTCCGCTCGCGCGTTCTCCAACCTGTCCTAAAGAGACTTCAGAGCTAACCACAAGAGTTCTGACAGAACTGTGGCCATCCCTGCAGCCACATGTCGACGCAGAAGCGTTACTCGCAAAGCTCTCTGTCCATGCCGCTGCCGCCTTTCAACAGTTCTTAGTCTCATCAGGCAAGAAGACTCCCGACTCTCTTTTAGCCAAACTGCTCTTACTCTCTGAAAAGCCGGATTTCCAACAGTTTGTGGCAAAAGAGATCTCCTGGCTTATTGTCGATGAATTTCAAGATACAGACGCTATTCAGTGGGCCATCTTCTCAAACCTCTTTCTCAATAACCCTGCATGGGATGGCCTCCTTCTCTTTGTGGGAGATCCAAAACAGGCTATTTATGGGTT
>JAJZPP010000055.1 GCA_021811115.1 bacterium
GATTTGGAATTACTAGGGACTGACGCTACGATCGCCGGGGGCATGGACGATGATTCCTACCGTCTTCGGGCGATTGCGGTTGCGCTGAGCTCCTCTGTTCGGGCTCCCATCTGTTCCTACCTTGAAACCCTATTTGGTGCCCCTCTTTCTCATCAGACAACAAATGAGGTTCATTGTGATGAGTCGCTAAGCGTGGTTCAAGCCGTGACATCACAGCTTATCGATACAGAAAAAAGTCTTCCTGTTGCCACCATTGATTGGCAGCTACGTATTGGGTTTGATGGACGCATGAGCCCCCTCTCAATTGAGTGTCTTTACAAATCGGCCCAGGGCTCTTTCGTCACTCCCGAATTGACCACAGAGCTGATGATGCACCTTTCGTGTAGGTGGGAGCGCTCTCTTCTTGGGAACATTCAGGCGCTTTTCCATCGACCTGGGATTGAGAAGACGCTTGAGTCCATGCAAGAGCAAGCCTCCCTGTTTCTTATTTACAAGCCTCGCGAGGATCCTGAGATAAGTAACTTTTCTACACTGCTACAGTGTTTCAGAGTGCCGCAAGAGGTAATCGAGAAGGCTTTTGAGCCGGGTCAGTTAGAGGAATATCTTCGTTATCAAAGCGCTCCGCAGCTGGCTGGAACGCTCATTGCTGTCAGTAAACTTCCCATTCTGGAACTCATTCCATGGATTGAAAAGGAGAATGGTTCCCCGGCCGGAAGGATGACGCATACGTACCTTCAAATTGAAATTTTTCTCTCTCCTTCTCAGATAACGATCATCCACCGTCTTGAGTCTTCGATGCTGCTCCATGAGGGAGAGGCTCCTGTGCTGCCCACTCCCTGGGAGCTCACCATCACCCTCTCTTCACGAGGAGAGCCAGTCCACACCGCATTGCAGTATAACGGTCTTGAAGTTGAGAGCTCTTTTTCTAACCTCTTTGCTCCTTCGCTCCATCCCGTGTACCCACCCATTCCACCGCCAGTTCTCCCAAAACGGGGATACCTTCCGATTCCTCAACAAGGGCTTTTCTACAATGGGACGCGCATCGAAAAGTTCCCCGGAGAGGATGGATTTTTTTCTATCCTTAACCTTTTTGGTTCCCAAGAAACAAGCCAAATTTCAGGTGGGGTTGAGGCGTGGAATTGCCGCCTTAAGACTGGTGTAGACCCACTTACGAGAAGGATGCGATCGTTGATCGTGGGGTTTTCAGAGATTCCTCTTTTCCCTGTGGTCCGACTGCTGCAGCAGATAACTCCAACTGCCCGTGAAGGCACATGGGGACATGAAGACGTGAAAGGCGAAATAAGGGCCAGTGGTGAAGAACTTGTGATAGAGCGAACGGTTTGCTTTACCTGTTGGTATGATTATATGGATCTGTTCCGTCAGAATCGAAGGTATCCACAGGCTCGCGTTACAGGCGTTTTAAAATATTGCTTTGATATGGATGGACGGGCGAAGTGGGGTACACTGACTCGTCTTTCATCCGACGGGGTTGACCTCTTGCAGCCACCCGCAGGCACACATCCTCCCTATGAGTGGGGATCCAGGATTTTTCCGCATGGACATGAGCTAGAAAATGTCTTCCACAATCCTCCTCCACGAGCTGATCGGATTCAGGATCTATCTCGGTTGATTGGAGAGACCCTGCGAGTTTTTGAGGATGACGTGGACATTCTGTATCCTTCTGCTACCGATAAGGTTGTCTTGGACCACTCAACAGGACAAACTCCTCAAGAGTGGCACAAGCAAGCGGCGAAGCAAACTTTCATGCGGCTCCCGGCACTTCAGCAGCTCATACGGCGACTAGGGCTTCCACAACAGCTCTTAGAGGCTTCACGAACTCGGGAATCATTTGTGGCTTATCTGAAAGTCGGATCGGCCTGGGAAGAGTTGATGGGGCTTTTGAAGTTCCCAAGAAGTAAGGAAGAGTTTCAAGAACGATTACGGCTACAAGCTTTGCTAGAAGAAGTTTCCTCTCTGGAGATTTCCTCACCGCCTCCGGTGGTTGAGCAGGGCGATGGCGCAGGCACTTCTGCCAGTGCCGTTCACAAACCATCCCGTTCGCGACTCTTATCAAGGGCTCTTACCTCTCCATCAATCAGGGTCACTACCACAACAGGGGGACGTCCCTCAGAATCCTCCCTTTCTTGCGGTCAGTTGCCGCGAGATGGTGGAGAGGAGCAATGGCTCAAAGATCATCAAACCTGGTCAGAATGTGTAGAAACGCTTGGTTTGAAAGAAGCATTGAAGGGTCAAGACCCCAACAAATGGGCTGAGTATGAGGCTGAGAAGAGGAATACAGATTTCCTCTTCCTCCTGGGTCTCGCAGGAGGGCAAGCCGTATTAGCTCCAGGGGCCATCCTCTTCCAAAAGATGGCAACGGAATTGGCCGCCAATCTGGAGGCTGGGTGGCTTACCTTCCATAACGACCGTACATTGGGCCGACCTTTTGACGGTATCGGAACAACATGGCGGCAACTTCCTGGCGATGTCGATGTGAATGTCAAGACAGGTAAAGTGGCCACGGGGCAGACAATTACCGGCTATGAAATTACCCGTCACCAAAGAGCTTCCAGAATAAACACGGCCCCTCAAGAAGGGGTTGTCGGAGGTCCATTACCAGAGTTGGCCTTTGTGGAATGGACGACGACCTTTCGATTGGATAGCGCATACCGTCTTATTGAGACGGCAGCTTCTGTTACTGACATCGGCGCGGCACACCTGACTCACCAGATGGTGAAGGAGACTCTCTCCACGCTGGTTTCAACCTGGCCGTGTCGTGAGGGGATGGTGACCGAAGAGGGCGAGGCTGATACCACGGTCTGTCCACTGATTTTTCCTACCACCTCGACTGTTGAAAAACCGTTCCGATCCTCTCCTCAGTATGTGGTGCGCATCCCTATCGCCCACTCGCTTGCTGCTCTCGAGACAATGAATGGAGAGTTTTTGGAGAACGCGACAACTCGTGCCCTCAATCTGGTGAACATCGATCCTGCTTTGATACAGGTCCACGAGCATTTTGCAGAAAAAAAAGCCTCTACATGGGCGGGAAGCGCGTGGAAATGGGTACAACCGTATCTGTGGACTGAAAGGTCAGAAATGGAACAGTACCATGTGGTGGAGTCCTCGCTCGTCTTTGGAGACAAGCGAGAAGTCGTTCATACAATCCATTCCTTTTTGTATTCCATTGAAAGGCAAGCGGAGGAAAGGCAAACAGAGGAAAGGCAAACGGTTATCATGCATATGCAGATGCCTCGTTCTCCAATCACGTGGAAAATACGGATCAAACTGCAGCCAAATGGTCTTCCGTGCGCTGTCGAAACCCACGATTTACCTGAGGACTTAGCCAAAGATATTAACAAACAATTGGAAGGGCTTTTAGGGATTGAGAGTACGTTCGGACCCATGACTCGCTCTGTAGTGGCAGGGATTAAGACATGAGGCTACGAACTGCTGTTTTACGTGTGATTGTTGTGTCGTCGCTCTTCTGGGGAGCTCTCTTTCTGGCGCTCTATTGGCAGAAGAGGCATCGGGAGGAACGGGCCCACGACCCACGGTGGACGGTGCACCGGATTGCGAGCCGTCCCTTGACGCAGGATCGGCTCCCCTTATCGGTGCTGGCCGAGTTGCTCCACCTCAACGCCGATCACGCCCAGTCGTTATTTTCGTTCCGCCCTGCAGAGGTGGCTTTGGGCTTACAAGAATGCCCCGCTATTGAGAAGGCTCGTGTCTGGCGGCTTCTGCCTGGGACGCTTGGGGTCGAATACGCCCTGCGTGAGCCGATTGCTCTTCTGGCTGGTGTCAAAAATGTGGCACTCGACGCTTCGGGAAAGCTTTTCTTCCTCTTTCCCTTTTTTGCTCCCAAACGGCTTCCTGCGGTTGTTTTTCCTCCTGGGTCGCGTACAACTCCTCTGTCCTTGGTAGCGCTGCAGCGATCGGTGCTCTCCTCTGATGTGAGTTCCTCTGCGCTCGATCTTGTTAGACAGTTGGCTCAAATTGGAGAAAGGGAGCACCTCTTCCTCGATCTGGTGGATCTTTCTCAAATCAACCATCCGACCCTTTTCCGAAGAGAGGTCACCATCGCCTTCACATCTATCGCACGGAATGAAAAATTATACGTCCGTTTGGATCCGATCACGCTTCCACAAAGAATGGGGGTGCTCCCCCGTATCTTACATGCCTGTTTGAAAAATGGGTTTCAGCCTGGTATTATCGATATGCGTTTTGAGGGGTATGCGATTTGTTCGCAACAGCTCGTAAAGATGTGAGGAAGAAGAGTGGCAACCCCGTGTGATCTACTTTCCAAAATCTCATCCCAGGTAGCGCTGAGCGTTCAGGAGCAATTAATCCAGCTGTTTTCAACGAGGGGCCGTCGAGTCATTATTCTCGCAGGGCCAACAGGCGTTGGGAAAACGCAGCTTTCGCTCGAGTTGGCTGCCACGCTTTCTGGAGAGATTATTTCTGCCGATTCGATGCAGGTGTACCGCGGGATGGATATCGGCACCGCCAAGGTGGATAAAAAGGATCGTGAAAAAATCCCTCACCATCTCATTGACATTCGTGATATTACGCAACCATTCAATGTCTACGATTACTTTACAGAGGCAAAAGCGGCTGTTGAGGGGATTTTGGCTCGAGGAAAGGTGCCCATCATTGTCGGGGGGACCGGTTTTTACATCCATTCGGTTCTCTACGGGCCTCCAAGCGGTCCTCCAGCAAACCAAGCGATCCGAGAGCTCATCGAAGCGGAGGCGGATCGGGTTGGCACGGACCTTATGTACCAGAAGCTTTCTGAGTTTGACCCTGTGTATGCGGCCACTATCACACCAAATGATCGACACCGCATTGTAAGGGCGTTTGAGATTATTGAGATTTCTGGGAAGAGGGTCAGTGACTTTTCCTGGAAGAAACGGCAGCCGCTTCCTGGGTACGATTTTCGTTGCTGGTTCTTGTACATGCCGCGGCCCGTTTTGTACCAAAGGCTCACAGAGCGATGCCACGAGATGCTCACTGCAGGCTTACTCGATGAGGTGGTTGAGCTGGAACGGCGCGGCATTCAACAGAATAGGACGGCCAGTCGGGCTATAGGCTACCATCAGACGCTTGAGTTTCTTGCCACAGAGAAGTCGGAGCGGGAGTATGCCGACTACGTGCAAAAGTTTATCCAAGCCTCTCACCACCTGGCGAAGCGGCAGTTCACTTGGTTCCGGAAGGAGCCCTACTTTCAATGGGTAGACCTCTCCAAGATGGCCCTACACGATGTCGTTGAGTTAATCGCCAGCGATTATTCCAGTCACACACCGTTTACTCTGCCTGGGGATACGAACATATGATTAAGGGACCATAAAGAAATAATTCAAACAATTTTATATAAAAAAGGCTCTCGGAAATTGTTTGGAAATTATGGTATCTACCGAAACATTTTCACGATATATCATTGAGCCTCTTTTTATGTATTTCTGTTGAATTTTGGCTGATTTTTGACGTCTTTGGAATTAGGTAGTAATAATTCCATTCTGGATGTTATTAATTCGTCCGCTGAAGACTCTTTGCCAGCATTATTTCCGTCATGAACAACCTCCACATATTCCTGAGGCGGCTGCAGGTTATGTTTGTCAGCAGCCACGAAAACGAACCACGTGTCGGTTGCCAA
>JAJZPP010000056.1 GCA_021811115.1 bacterium
AATGGTTCATGGGAAGAAGTGGGGGATGCGGGGAAGGAATCAAGCTGAACATTTAATTTTTAGTAAAATGTTAGTCTCCTCTATTCTTTCTTCGGAGGTTTTTGCAAAAGCCTCCTTGGCAAAATCGACAAGGTGACTATGCAACGGTGGGGTTTTTCAGAGGAAAGACAGGAAAGAGTCGACGCCGAGGTTGCTGAACTGGGATGCGATTACCTGTGCCCTGAGTGTCACGGCACCATTCGCGTCCGCCGAGGGGATATTCGAGTGCCTCACTTCTTCCACAGAAATGAGGCAAGCTCCTGTCGCCATCAGAAAAAAGACGGCCTCCATCGGGCGGTTCAAATGTGGCTCCTCAATCAATTGGGAGAGTCCACCTGTACGCTTGAGTGTTTTTTCCCGTCTATTGTCCGCGTAGCCGATGTGGCGTATCATCCAGCCCAGGTTGTTTTTGAAGTGCAGCGTTCTCCAATTGATCCAGAGGAGGCTATCGCTAGAACGGAGAGCTACTGGAGCATAGGGTGGCATGTCATCTGGATTTTGCATGTGGCACGGTACGGCCGAAGGAGTGCCACCGCTTTTGAGCGTAGCCTCGCTGGCATTCCACACTACTTTACGGATATAGGATTTCGGGAAGGAAGACTGTGGGATGAGTGGAGCTGTGTGCGGGGGAGTCGTCGCTACTGGTATGCGCTGCCCCCTGCCCGGCGATACCTCGAGTCTGTGCACGTCCTTCCACTCAATCCAATCGGAAAAAAAACACCTGTAGGGAGTGTTTCTGCTAAAACGTGGATCCAAAACCGTGAAACCACATGGTCATGCCATCTTGAAGGGGATTTACTCTTTACTCAGCTTCCAGAATCAGAGCAGAAAGAGGCAGCACATTTTTTGGATCGTCTTTTTTTGTATGTGCGCCTTTGGTGGTTACACTTTCTTAGTGGGAGCTAACAAGGGTGATGAGGTCGTCGAGGTTTTCCCAGGCGACTCGGAAAGCGGTCCAGACTGCCGTTCCTCCCAGTCGTGCATCGGTGAATGTATATGGTTCAAACTGGTTGAGGCCATCCAACGCCGGCTTGTGGGTGCGCATAAGGTCTAAAAGCTCATTGACGGAGACTCGTGAGGTAAGCTTCGGTGAAAGATAGCAATCGACTGGATGGTCAAATGAGAGGATGGCCATGGAGGGTGTCGAAAGCTTCTTGGCAAGATCGAAAAATTTGCGACGGACCAAGAGCCGGTGCTCTCCTGATGGCCAATCTTGCGCCTCTTGAGTTGTGAGCCCTTTTTGGCATGAAGACAGGAGGAGGAGCATGGAAGGAAGCGCATTCATCGCGATAGAGGGCACTACAGGTTGTTTTATGGGCTTTTTTTTAGAAAAGATGCTGTCGCCATCATCCTTTCTCAACAGGGCTCGGAGTTCAATGGCATGCTGGCGCCGCTCCTGCTCCATTTGGGAAGAGATCCGCTCCAGTTCGCACGCCATTTCTTGGATAGTCTGACAGCAGGTTTGTACCGACTGCTGCATCTGTTTGGTCCGTTCAGAGGTATCGGTAAGCGCCTTTTGGAGGGACTCTTTTTCCTGTTCCAGATCGCCAATTCTCTGTTTCGAAAAAAGTTCGCCCTCACGATACCGCTGTAGGTTTTCTTCTAGTTCCTTTTTTTCGTTAGATGGCGCCTCAGCTACTTTTGGAGGCTCTTTTGGTGGTTGACTGACAACCCGAGTTTTTTTGTTGGTAGGTTTCGAGGCAAGGTACAGCCATGCCGTGATACAGACGAGAGCCGCTTCGGATGCGGCGAGCATCCCTTTCGAATCGGCAAAGTTTTGGTACCGACGGAGGGCGACGAAAAGGGTGCCCTGAGCCATAAGGAAGAAAATAAAGACGAGAAAACTGTTTTTTCGCATGAGAGGCCGTCCGAACCAAAAACCATATCATACTCACGATTTCTTTTCCTGGCGAGTGTTACCTGCCTTGCTTGACACAAACTCTTTGAACTCTGCAAATTAATATCTGAAGGTGTATAATTCAATCTATTGTTTCAAGAAAAAAATTCTCTCTTTTCTAGGTTCAGAATGAGTCGTTTGAATTTTCAAGATGTGTTTACACCGCAGCAGCGGCAAAAGGTCGAAGAGCTGACCGCGCTCGCTCGTGAGCAGGGCTACCTCACCTATGAAGAGATTAATGAGATGCTGCCCCTCTCGTTTGATTCGGCGGAGCAGATCGATCAAGTGCTCATTTTTCTTGGCGGCCTCGACATTCAGATTCTCAACCAGATCGAGGTGGAACGGCAAAAGGAGAAGAAAAAGGAAGCCAAGGAGCTGGAGGCTATCCCGAAGCGGGGCGAAGGCTCCTCAGATGACCCTGTCAGAATGTATCTGAAGGAGATGGGTTCTGTTCCCCTCCTCAGTCGTGAAGAAGAGGTCGAGATCTCCAAGCGGATCGAAAAAGCGCAGATTCAGATTGAGCGCATCATCATGCGCTTTCGATACTCGGCGCGCGAAGCCATTTCTATTGCCGCAAGCCTCATGCTGGGAAAAGATCGATTCGACAAAGTGATCAGTGAAAAAGAGGTTCCTAATAGAGGGGAGTTTCTCAAGCTGCTCCCTCGTTTAGCCAAGCTGTTAAAGGATGAAGACGCACTCCTAGAAAAACAGCTGCGAGACCTCTCTTCTGGGGCTATTCCGGCGAAGCAAGTGGAAGCCTCTCGTCTCGAAGTGGAACGTTCCCGCATTCGAACGCAGGCATACCTGCGGTGTCTGCATATTCGACACTCTATCCTCGATGATTTTGGCGAAGTTATTATGGGGGCGTATGAGCGGTTCTTAGCGCTAGAAGCTGAGATTCTGGATCTGGCTCCTCGCGCAGCTCGCAACAAATTTGCCAATGCCAAACTGCTTGCAGTCAAGCGACGACTTCAAAAGTTGGAGGTGGCCGCTGGAAGGAATCTGGAGGAGTTTAAGAAAGACGTCAAGATGCTGCAACGGTGGACGGATAAGAGCCAAGAGGCAAAGCGGGAGATGGTGGAGTCCAACCTTCGTCTCGTCATCTCCATCGCCAAAAAGTATACCAATCGAGGCCTCTCCTTCTTAGACCTTATCCAGGAAGGGAATATCGGCCTTATGAAGGCGGTCGAAAAATTTGAATACCGAAGAGGCTACAAGTTTTCCACTTATGCTACCTGGTGGATTCGTCAGGCGGTGACACGAGCGATTGCCGATCAGGCAAGAACGATTCGCATCCCCGTCCACATGATTGAGACGATCAATAAGGTGCTCCGTGGGGCCAAGAAGCTGATGATGGAGAGTGGGAGGGAACCCACTCCAGAAGAGCTTGCTGAAGAGGTTGGCATAACGCCGGACCGCGTTCGTGAGATCTACAAGATCGCTCAGCATCCTATCTCGCTTCAGGCTGAGGTTGGAGATAGTGGAGAGAGTCAGTTTGGCGACTTCATTGAGGATACCAGTGCTGACTCCCCAGCTGAGGCAACCGGTTACTCCATTCTCAAGGACAAAATGAACGAGGTCTTGTCGACGTTGACAGATCGGGAACGCAAAGTGCTCATCCGTCGATTTGGTCTTCTCGATGGCAAGCCAAAAACGCTCGAGGAAGTGGGGTTTGAGTTCTGCGTGACCCGTGAACGGATTCGTCAGATTGAAGCCAAAGCCCTTCGGAAAATGCGCCACCCCACTCGGTCGAAGCAGCTTAAGGCCTTCCTCGACTTGCTGGAAGAGGAATAGAATAGTTATTTTTGGTCTTTACCTTGAGAGGCGAGTAACTCGTCCCGAGACTTTTCTAAGTCGAGGACGCGTTGTTGGAGGTCCTTGTTGAGGGAGAGGATCTCATCGCGAATCATCGCTGCATGACGCGCCCCTGAGAAGTCATGGGATTGTAATTCTGAGGCGTGGCGATTAAAGTGGGCAGCCAACGCTTTATATTTTACGATCTGCTCCTTCGTCATCTCTATTTGCCGATTCAGATCTTCCACAGTCGTCTGCTGCTGTGGTGGTGGTGGTGGTGTGGTTTCCTCGCACATGGCGAGCGGTGCGCCGCATGACAAGAGGGCTGCTGCAACAATGTAAATGGCTTTCATACACCTTTTTCCTAATAATTTGAGTTGTTATCCGGACATTAATGTAAGGAGAAAGTTTATTTCAAGTGGAGAGACCAAACTTTTTTTCGAATATGGCCAATCGCCACTCTACTCTAGCTCGTTCCGAGAAAACCATGCTTACCTGTTCGTCCGGGACTGTTGCCAGCCCCTCAATCTCGTCGTCAGAGAGGCGTACGATGAGCGCGAGCGCCCAATGGCCGCAGAGTCGTTCCAGTTTTTGGAAGGAGGACCGCCACACACGCCATCTGTGAATGAGGCGGATTGTCAGCCATGAGAGGAAGCCGATCGGGAGGATGAGGAATGGCATGAGCGGGAGTGAAAGAAGAAAGGGGATGAGCCAACAGGCCCAAGAAGCCACCAGGAAGAGGATCACTTCATAGGAAGTGTCGAAGAGAGGCCCTAAGAAGCATCGCCAGGCGGACAAGTAGCGGGGAAAGAGGGCTCTGGTGGCGGCATAGGCTGTAACCTCCTCAAAGCGAGTAGAGGCAAGCCCTCCACGCATCGCGTGGATGAGTTCGTGGGCGATAACCGCTGTCCTGTGGACCGGAGAACCGGTTCCTTCTGGGCGCACACGGATAAGACTATTGCCCTCTTCATCGATCCAACAGCACGCCAGTTCCCAAGGGAAAAGCCCCTTGGACGTCTCCTCAACTGGAAGACTAGTGACATCGACCTTAAGCTTTGTGCCAAATGCTTCTACGAGTTCTTGTGGGAGAATATGTTGAGAGGCAATACCCTTTTTCTGTTTGGTTACATATTGCTCGAGAGGCTCTTCTGGGCCTGCAAAACAGCCTTGGCTATCCAGTGTGCTCGCTATTTCAAGAGCATCTTCCATTATGATTGGGAGCCTTTTTGATGGATGAGGAGGAGGATGAACTGGAACGTCCCCTTGATATACCGTTTGTAGAATGACACCGGATGGAAAAGCCACTGCAGATGGAGGGAGCGGGCAAATCGAGGTGCATCGGCAGTGCTCCCAGAGATACTCTCTAGCGTGTCGTGACCGGCAATGGCTATTCTGACTCCAGCATACTGGAGCCTGTGCCAGTGCCGGTAGATGAACCGTTCGCTCTCATGGATCTGAGAGCCGACCAGGAGGAGAGAGGGGCTTTTCTGTTCGATGATGTCGATGACAGAATCCTCGTCTTCACCAGCTGTAGGGGCCTCTTTGCATCCAATGAGGGTGATTCGTGGCCACCTCGTCGCTATGATTTTCGAGAGGATGTTGATACAGCCTTTTGGCACTCCTAAGCAGAAGAGAGTCTGTGGAGGCTGGCCTTCTTTTCCTAGTCTGTCGAAGAGGGATGGAACCCATTCTGCCGGTGAAATATGTGCAGGGGCTGACTGTCCCAAGAACTTGGCCCCTAGTTTTATGGGAAGGCCGGCGCTGAAACAAAATTCTGCAAGCTGCAGCGATCGTTTATAGCCCTTGAGCTCCTGTGCGCGAACCAGGTCGTAACTATCGACAAAAAAGATGCGGACAGGGGTTCTTTTGGCTTGGG
>JAJZPP010000057.1 GCA_021811115.1 bacterium
TGATAGTTAACAAACTGTTTAAATCATGTTTATTTCGTTAAGTTTTTTTAAGTAATACTTGCTTACCCCTAAGTATCCAAATATTCCATATGGATAAGCTTTGTGTATCTCCTCTCTATCAACTTCTGCACAGCAAGGGGTTCATAGCTGTTACTGCTGCTTCTCCTGGTGAATCCTCATATACTAGACCCGACAGACCGAGGGGAAGCACTTTTTCGATAGGTTTTATAAAGTCACTCATCCACATCTGTCAAAAAAACACATCTCGTGGAATCAGGTGTTCGAGGATACTAATGAATATTGCATTAATGACACCAAACATGAGAAAGATGGTCCCCAGCACCTTATTTATTCGATACATGTAAGAAAGTAGCTTTCCTTTCGCCAGTTAGATAAGGGATTCGATAAGGGAATAACCTTATTTTTGCATCGAAAAAGGGGAGTATGCGACGATTTGAGAGGTCTAAAATCAAAAAAATGGGCCCGATTGATATATGTTATTGCTCCTCGGTCTCGGAAAGAGTGGAAAAGCGGTCGCTGAATGGTGCCTGAACCACAATGTTGCCTTTGTTGTACACGATGATACGCTGACAGAAGGCTATCCTCGACATACAGGACAGTTTCACGATATCTCGACCTGCATCGTCTCCCCAGGAATCATGCCAGATCACCGAATCTATACAGCCTGTCGTGAACACGCTGTCGAAGTCATCAGTGAAGTTGAATTTGCCCTCAGACAGATGAAAGAAAAACCTCCACGGATGATAGGCGTCACCGGAACAAATGGGAAAACAACCGTTGTAGAGCTGCTCACACATATGTTTCGATACGCTTCACTCTCCTGCGAAGCGATCGGCAACATCGGCAAGCCTGTCATCGAGATAGTGGACAAGCCCCATGCCGATTGGTATGTGGTCGAACTGAGCTCTTTTCAGCTGTCAGCTACCTCTACGCCTCTTTTTTCAATGGGCTGTTGGCTCAATCTGTCTCCCAACCACCTGGATTGGCATAAGAGCATGGAGGCGTACGCTGCTGCCAAAGAGCGATTGCTCGATCTCGTTGTACCTGGAGGGCTCTTTCTTTACCATGAGCAGCTACCCGAGTTGGTCTCGTCTCGGGTTCGTCTCCTCCGATTGGGAGGACAGCTGATGACAGAGCTTCCACAGGCGCTGAAAGAGGCTCCTCCGCATGATGTGGAAAACTACAGGGCGGCCAGCATGCTGGCTGTTGCGGCCGGTGTGGATCCGCACCTCGTCCAGATGAGCTATGCGGGCTTTGTGAAACCAGAGCACCGGATCACGTTTGTTACCGAAAAAGAGGGAATCTCCTTCTGGAATGATAGTAAGGCCACCAATATTGCCGCCACCCGTGCCGCTGTTGCCTCTATGAAACAGCCTGTTGTCTTAATTGCTGGAGGGGTGCATAAAGGGGCCTCATACGCTCCTTGGAAAGAGGCGTTTCAAGGGAAGGTGATGAAGATTATTGCCATCGGACAGGCTCGAGAACTCATAGCGGCAGATATTGGGGATCAGATCCCTGTCTCCTTTGCCGAGACCCTCGAAGAGGCGGTTCAGAAGGCCCAAGAGGCGTTCGATCCGCCATTTGCCGTTCTCCTCTCGCCTGGATGTTCCAGTTATGATATGTTTTCTGACTATAAGGACCGGGGTCGTAAATTCACAGAGTGTGTCTTCAAATGTCGATAACAAAAAAAGATACAGTTATTCTAGCAGCGCTCTTTAACGTGCTGATCTTGGCCTGCATTTTGGCAACCGCCAGACAGGTGTATCACAACAAGCCTCGTCCAGAATCGGCTCCTCGCGAAAGTGGGGAGGTGACAGCTGTTGAAAAGCCTTCTTCCGATCAGCCACAGATCGCTTTTGATGAGATCGATCAGATTTTGGAAGAGTATATCCCCGACACAGAAATTCCCAGTCCGCCTGAGGAGAAAAAACAACCCAAAAGGCAGACCAAACAGTTCTACATCATGCAGCCGGGCGATAATCCATGGAAAATCGCAAAGAAATTTCATCTGTCGTTTGAAAAGCTGCTCGAGTTGAACCATCTGGATGAGGCCAAGGCAAGAAGCCTCAAGGCCGGCCAACGACTGCGTATTCAGGATGATGTCCCGTGAGTCAGCGATCCGTTTCTTCACTCCTCTTCCCCATTCTCCTGCTCTACACGACAGGCATTCTCATGATTTTCGACGCCTCATCTGGCGAGATTGTGGATCTTGCCAGTGGCAAAAGCCTCTTTACCGGCTTTTTCCGCCAGCTTGTCTGGGGAGTAGGTGCAGTGATTGTGGCAGCTGGGGCTTGGAGAATAGGCTGGCAAGTCATATTTGATCGCTCTACGCTTCTGTATGTGGGGCTCATCGTTGCCCTGGTCCTGGTCTTCCTGCCAGGCATCGGAATCGGGGCCAATGGGGCCCATCGGTGGATCGGGTGGAAAGGGATGGTGATTCAGCCTTCTGAGTTTGTAAAAATATTTTTACCAGCCTACTTTGTCTTCTTTGTGAGAGGCAATCAGGTGGTGTTTCAAAAATTTAGCTCCTACATTCTTTTCTTACTCCAGATGGCGCTTCCCATCTGCCTCATTGCCCTCGAACCCAATAATGGGACGGCGGGTGTCCTTGCCCTTCTCGTCGGGCTGATGACGCTTGTTGTCGGCATTCCTGTTCGGTTCTGGCTGATTCCACTGTGTGTGGCTGCCGTGGGATTGGGGGTATTAGCGGCCAGCTCTCCGCATGTGCAGCGCCGGATTACCACCTATCTGCACCCCGAACATGACATCAAAGGAAAAGGGCACCAGCCGTACCAGGCCAAAATTGCGGCAGGTTCGGGAGGGCTGTTTGGCAGGGGGCCTGCTAAGAGCATGCAAAAACTCAGTTACCTTCCAGAGGCACAGAACGATTACATTGCGGCGATTTTCGCCGAGGAGTTTGGCTTTGTGGGAGTGACGCTACTCATTGGTGTGTACTCCTGGCTGCTTCACGAGATGTGGAAGATTCTGCGGCGAATTGCTTCCCCAGAACCATTTTGTTGGGGGATCGGCATCTTCTTCCTCATCGCCTTTCAGACCTTTATGAACCTCGGTGTCGTCTCAGGGCTTTTACCAAGTACAGGGCTCAATCTTCCCTTCTTTAGCCAGGGAGGATCCTCGCTGATTGCCAACGCTCTTGGTGTCGGGGTTCTGCTCAGTATGGTGAAAAAGCCTCGAGAGGTTAAGAGTGGTTGCTAGTGTGAAAAAAATCCTTCTTGCTGCAGGCGGGACCGGGGGCCATGTCATCACGGCTCAAGCGGTTGGAGAAGCCCTTCAAGAGGCCAATTTTTCAGTCGTTTTTGCAGGAAGTGGGCTCTCCAGTAACCCCTACTTCGATCGAGGAAAATTCCCTTTTGCTGATGTGAGAGCCGCCCCACTAGGGTTCTTCAGTTTTATAGGGAAGACGGTCTGTGGCGTATGGGATAGCCTTTCTCTGCTCCATCGCGAAAGCCCCTCTCTTGTTGTTGGGTTTGGGAGCTACCACACCGTTCCACTCATGATCGCCGCCATGGTCTTGAGGATCCCTTTCATTCTGTACGAGGCCAATGCGATTCCAGGGCGGGTCGTCCGCCTCTTTGGAGGAAGAGCGCTCTTTACCGCCTGCTTCTTTGAAGAAGCGGCTGCAAAGATGGGCGGGAAGACGGTGCGTGCGCAACACCCGCTCAGGAGCGCTTTTCGGCGGCTTCCAACCCAAAAAGAGGCGCGGGCGTTTTTTCAACTGCCTGCAGAAGGGGAGTGTCTGCTCATTATCGGCGGGTCGCAGGGCGCAGAACCGCTGAATGCTCTTGGACCTGCTGTGGGTGCGATTGAGAAGAAGACTCACATCATCCATGTGGCAGGGAGAAAGGCTCCTCTTGAAGGGCTGCGCAAGCAATACGCCGATCGGAGTGGAACTGTGGTTGTGACGGCGTATGAGGAGAGAATGGAGTATGCCATCGCAGCGTCTGATCGGGTGATCGCGCGAGCCGGCGCTTCGACCGTGGCTGAACTGGAGCTGTTTGCGAAGCCTGTCATCTATGTTCCATACCCCCATGCGACAGATAACCATCAGCTGTATAATGCTCATGCGGCAGCCAAGAGAGGACCGGCTGTTGTTGTTGAAGAAAAAGAGCTCAGCGCCCATAACATCGTGGAGAGACTGGCAGCATTAGGTAATACGGCCCAGATTGGGTGTCATAATAAAAGCGTACCAACGCTCATAACGCATATCATAGGTGCCCTATGAATCCTGTTCATTTTATAGGTATCGGAGGGATCGGGATGAGTGGCCTCGCCCGTATCCTCCTCCAAAAAGGAGGAACACAGGTTTCTGGCAGTGATCTGAAGAGCAGTAGTGTCACCGATCAGTTGCAGCAGCTTGGTGCCACCCTTTTTCTTGGCCACCGCAAAGAAAACCTTCCCACGAATGCCACGGTTATTATTTCATCCGATATTCGACCGGACAATCCTGAGCTGCTCGAGGCAAAAAGCCGGCAGTACCCCGTTCTCCACCGCTCTGATCTGCTCTGCGAGCTGATGCAGGGCAAAGAGGTGATCGCCATCACGGGGACACACGGGAAGACAACAACAACATCTCTTCTGACCCATGTTCTCCATGAGGCTGGCACCGACCCTACCTATGTTGTTGGAGGGATCGTCCGTAATCGTGGCACCAACGCACACTATGGCGTAGGGCCTTATTTTGTGGCTGAGGCTGATGAGAGCGATGGGACCTTCTTAAAGTATCCGTACGATCATGCGATCGTCACCAATATTGACTCGGATCACCTTGCCCATTTTGGCTCCATGGAGGCGCTCCAGGAGGCTTTTGGAGCCTTTATGCAGAAAAGCCCAGAAAAAAAACGACTCTTTTACTGTGGCGACGATTTTCGGCTTCAAGCCATGAATCCCCCCGGGCTTTCTTACGGGTTTTCAGAAGGGTGTGCTGCCAGAATCCTATCGACAGACCATCAACAAACAGAGGTCAGCTGGTGTATCCAGTTTGATGGCAAACGGTATGATTCCGTTTTTGTGCCGCTGATGGGTCGTCACAATATTCTGAACAGTACCGCTGTTTTTTGCCTCGCCTTACAGCTGGGCATTCCTGAAGAGGCCATACGGAAGAGCTTTTCCTCTTTCCTAGGGGCCAAGAGGCGGCTTGAGAGGCGTGAGGCGGCTGCCTGCTTTGTCTTTGACGATTACGCCCACCATCCGACAGAGATTCGGGCGACACTCTCTGCGCTGCGCCAGGCGGTGGGGAAGAAACCAATCATCGCTGTCTTCCAACCCCATCGACCCAGTCGTATGAAACGGGTGCTCCACGAGTTTACCGATGCTTTTGCGGATGCTGATAAGGTCGTTATCACAGAGCTTTACCTTTCCAATGAACCGGCAGAAGGGATTTCAAACGCGCAGATAGCTGAAACGATTTCAAAAGCAAACCCCTCAAAGCCATTCTACACCATTGCGAGGAGCCACTTAGTTTCCTCTCTCCGAACTCTTGTAGAGATCGGAA
>JAJZPP010000058.1 GCA_021811115.1 bacterium
TCCGCATATTAAACTTTGTATACCATGCCTACATACCTATGTAAGCCATGGTATACAAAGTTTAATCTGCAAAAAAATACATGCCATCTATTCAAGGGATTTAAGGGATGTTGTACTAGCGCCAAAGAGAAGCTCAGAGTTCGCAGAGATTTATAAGGGCTTCGCGTTGATATTTAGCCATTTTCTCTGCGTACTCTGCGCCTCTCTTTGGCGCTAGCCTCTGCGCTGATGAGTTGTACAGGAATTAACTGGAGCTCACCTAGACAAAACAAAGGAATTTAGCGGAAAAGTTGCCAGTTTGTCACACCCCAGTATAGAGCTTCTCCAGCAGAGACGAAGGTCCCTTAGCCTAAGTTTGCCACCCTTCTCTCTATCGTCACTACAAAAGTTTGGATTTTGTAGTGAAGAATTTAGCAAACTTTATCTCTATGGCAGAGAAGGGGGTGGCAAACTTGGGTTAGCGAACAAAGATCCAGTGGCCCTTGATTTGAGGGTGAGTTGTTTTTTGAGGGGGAGCTTTTTGTCTCTGTGGACTGATTTTGGATGCGATCAATTCTTCGAGTGCCTTGCGGTACCTTTGCAATGTCTCCCACACATCTGGAGAAAATTTGGATCTGTCTTTCATTGCTTCGATAAACTCAGCTTCTGTGGTGCCAAGGGCGAGGAAGAGCTGCCGCCGCTCTTCATCCATCTTTTCTAAAGCCTTGGCTTGTCCAGCAAGAAGTTCATCATAGTTGCCTTCCATAGAGAGCATGCTCCGTTTTTTCACTCAAAAGTATACAATTTTTTCTCTATTTCCCCTAAAAGAAAGTGAACGATTATACTTATTATCATTAAAAAGTTGACGATAAGGATGGGAGCATGACATCGAGAGCCGCAGGTGCAGCAACGTCTGGTTATGAAAAGGTCCGTGAAGCCGCTGAAGCCTATAACTTGTTCATGGAAACTCGTGAGTGGGCCATCAAGAGTTGTGAGGAAAATCCTGTCCATACAGCGATTATGCGTGTGATGCTTGATCTCCTGCTCAATAAGTACACTTCCATTTCTGCTTTCAATCAAATACTTACCTCCCTCGTCCACATGTCGAAGACAATTGAATTCATCGGAGGGAAGGTTGCTCTAGCCGGTCGTGGGGCTGAGCGGAAAATGGAAGAGATGAGGCGGCGCATGGAGCCATTCACGATCTTTGAAGATGCTTATGAAGGAACCGTAACTGCTGAGGGTTTTGCGAAAATGATCGCAGTGTCTGCCAAGATTACCGAGGTGATTGCCGGACACTTTGGAAATAATATTGAGCAATTCTTTCAAATGTCAGAGGATGGCCGGCGGTGGCTGTCATCCCAATTTGCCGATACGATTGTAAAGACGGAAAATATTGTGCTGACAGAGCTTCAATCCTCTCTGTCTTCCTTGGGACAGCACTTAGTAGCGGCAGGTAAGGAGCTCGGTGATAATTATTCCGGCGATTCAGATGCACGCAACGAATTGCTCCGAGCGCATGGGCTTTCTCCCGCAAAGCTCTCTGCCATCCAAATTGCTACGATAGATCAATATATTAGAGATCTGGACAGTGCGTATCATGAGATTGCAAATGCGAACCGACGAACGACGAGAAGAAAAAAAACGAGCGTCCTCGGTTCTGTGGTACGCGTTGTGGTTGATAAGACTTTTGGAAAGGATTCGGGAACGGTGGAAAGCGCGCGGAAAATGGAGAGAGAAGCCCGAGAAAGGGCCGATGAGCTGCAGGGTCGTATAAACAAATATCTTGAAACACTGAGGTTGAGGTAAGGACCAAAGAAGGGGACAGCTCCTTAGGGACTGGGCAAAAATAACTGCTACAATTTGATCTGGCTGCGATTACCGATCTGTCGCATTATTCTTGCCCAGTCCCTTACCTCAGAGCGGTTTCTCGTTTCCTCGGGCAATATTATCCTTTTGGCAGCTCACCACCTATGATGCAAAACAACTCTCTGCTAAAATAGGAAATTTGGACTCCAAAAAGGGATGCACAATGGCAAAACGGTATGATGAGCAATCGATCCAGACACTGGATGCTCTCAGCCACATTCGACTGCGCACAGGGATGTACATCGGTCGACTTGGCGACGGCTCCCATCCAGATGATGGGATCTACATACTCCTGAAAGAAGTCATCGATAATAGCATCGATGAGTTCATCATGGGACATGGAAAATCGATTGAAGTTTCCATCGATGAGGCGCGTCAAACAGTAAGCGTGCGGGATTTTGGCCGCGGGATACCAATCGGAAAGCTTGTGGAATGCGTCAGCCAGATCAACACAGGCGCTAAGTACAACGACGATGTCTTCCAATTTTCTGTCGGGTTAAACGGCGTTGGTCTAAAGGCTGTCAATGCGCTGTCTGAGCACTTCACCGTGAAGAGTGTACGGGGTAAAACGTTCAAATTGGCCCGCTTTAGCAGAGGAAATCTCGTTGAAGAGGAGATGGGCAAAACCAATGAACCTGATGGAACATCGGTTAGTTTTCAGCCAGATGCCGAAATTTTTGGAAAGTTTCAATTTGCCGACGAATTTGTCGTGAAGAGAATGCAGTACTACGCCTTCTTGAACTCAGGGCTCAAACTCCTCTACAACGGCAGAGAGTTCTTCTCCAAAGATGGTCTGCTCGACCTGCTGGAGTATGAGGTCAAGGAAGAGCGGCTCTACCATCCCCTCCATGTCAGAACGCCCAGGTGTGAGCTTGCCTTTTTACACACCTCTCACTATGGTGAGAGCACCTTTTCCTTTGTGAATGGCCAGCATACCTCGGATGGAGGCACCCATGTCCAGGCGTTTCGCGATGGGGTGTGCCGAGCTATCAACGAGTTTAGCAAAAAGTCGTTTCAGAGTGTTGATGTCAGGGAGGGGCTTGTGGCCGCTCTCCTCGTGAAGGTCAAGGATCCTGTCTTTGAATCGCAGACGAAGAATAAACTGGGGAATACCGACATACGCGGGCCGCTTGCCCAAGAAATCAAGGATGTTGTCCTGGATCTGCTCTACAAAAATCCTGAGGTAGCCCAGCAGATCGTAGAGCGCGTGCAATTGAATGAAAAAGTTCGCAAAGAGCTTTCTGCTGTTCGCAAAGAGATTAAGGAAAAACACAAGAAAATCGCCCTGAAGATCCCCAAGCTGCGCGACTCACGCTACCATCTCCATGAAGATGTCCCTGAAGGGGAGCGGACAATGATCTTCTTGACGGAAGGAGACTCGGCGAGCGCCTCCATCGTGAGCACGCGAGATCCTCTGACGCAGGCCGTCTTTTCCCTCCGAGGCAAGCCGGCCAACACCCATGGTATGAAGATGGACCAGCTGTACAAAAATGAGGAACTGTTCCATCTCATGTCGGCGCTCAATGTCGAAACAGGCCTTGAAGGGTTGCGGTACAAAAAGGTCATTCTGGCCACCGATGCTGATGTCGACGGCATGCACATCAGGAATCTGCTCATCACCTTTTTCCTCACCTACTTCGAGACGCTTGTCATGAACGACCATCTGTACATTCTCTAGACGTCCCTCTTTAAAATCAGGCGGCGGGATAAAACCTTCTACTGTTACTCAGAGAGCGAGAAAGAGAAAAAACAGGCCTCAATACCCCAAGACGGCGTCGAGGTGACTCGATTTAAAGGGCTTGGAGAGATTTCCCCTGGAGAATTTAAGCAGTTTATCTCTGATAAAATGCGGCTGATTCCTGTGAATGTAGGGCATATTTCCGATGTCAGACCGACGCTCGATTTTTACATGGGGAAAAACACGCCTGAACGCAAGGACTTCATCATGAACAATCTGATACGAGAAGAGCCATGAAAGACCTCATGCGCGACCACTTTCTGCGCTACGCCTCCTACGTCATTCTCGACCGCGCAATCCCAGAGCTAACCGATGGGCTAAAGCCTGTCCAGAGGCGCATACTCCATACGCTGTATAAAATCCATGATGGCAAATTCCACAAAGTGGCCAATGTCACTGGACAGACGATGGCGTTGCACCCTCATGGCGATGCGCCCATCAACGAGGCTCTCGTCACCCTTGCGAACAAAGGGTACCTCTTCGATTGTCAAGGAAATTTTGGAAATCTGTTGACTGGGGACCCGGCTGCCGCCGCCCGTTACATCGAGACTCGTCTTTCAAAGCTTGCTGTCGAGACGATGTTCAACTCTAAACTGACCACCTGTGTGCCATCGTATGATGGGAGAAATGAGGAGCCAATCGCCCTTCCCGCTAAAATCCCGCTCCTCCTCATGCAAGGGGCTGAAGGGATTGCGGTTGGTATGGCCACGCACATTTTCCCCCACAACTTCCAAGAGTTGCTCCAAGCAGAAATAGACCTTCTCTCAGAGAAACCGTCGACTCTGTATCCAGACTTCCTCACCGGCGGGCTCATGGATGTCTCTGAGTACGCGGATGGGAAGGGGAAGGTTCGGCTCCGTTGCAAGATTGAGGAGAAGAATCCGAAGACGATTGTCATCAAGGAATTGTGCCCTTCAGTCACAACTGAGAGCCTTATCAACTCTATTGAAGAGGCTGTCAAGAAGGGGAAGATCAAGATTGAATCGATCCATGATTACACGGCAGAGGCGGTCGAGATCGAGATCCACCTGTCGCGTGGCGTGTACGCCAACGACGTGATCGAGCAACTGTACGCCTTTACGGAATGTGAAGTGTCCCTCTCGTCTCAGATGGTTGTGATTGTTGATGGGTCCCCGCGAGAGATTACCGTCAGTGAGGCGATAGCTTTTTATACACAGAGCCTGAAAAAGTATCTCCAGCAGGAATTGGAGATGGAGCTTGCTGATGTCAAGCGGCTCATTTTTGAGAGAAATCTCGAACGAATTTTCATCGAGGAAAAGATCTATCAGCTCCTCGAAGAGGTTGAGGTGTTTGATGCGGTGTACACGATGCTTGCAGGGGCGTTTACTCCGTTCCACAAAGAGCTCGCAACGATGCCTACGAATGAGGATTTTGACCACCTGCTCAAAATTCCGATTCGGCGCATTGCCAAATTTGATATCGAAAAGAACCGAACTGAATGCCAGGAGCTTGAGGAGCGGGCTGTAGCGATTGAGAAGAACTTGCGCGACATTGTGAAGTATACGATTCGGTACCTCGAGGCGCTTTTGAAAAAGTATGGGTCAGACTTTCCTCGCAAAACGGCCATCCAAGATCTTGCGGTTGTGGATAGAAGAGAGATGGAGCGGCGGGAGATAGAGGTTGGAGTCGACCGCAAAGGCGGGTATGTTGGGACCAACGTGACAGGCCCTGAGCGACTCGCCTGCACAAACCTGGATAAATTGCTCATCCTCCTCAGCGATGGAACGTACAAGGTGGCCTCCATTACGGATCGGATGTATGCGGCCAAGCCACACACGACGATCGTTCATTGCGGCGTGGCGGATAAAGAACAGGTGCTCACCGCTTTTTATCGAGACTCTGTTTCGGGTCTAGTTTTTTGTAAACGGTTCGTTGTCAAGCAGTTTATTCTCGAAAAAGAGTATCGGTT
>JAJZPP010000059.1 GCA_021811115.1 bacterium
ACAATGACGGAGCGGCCTGAATAGTCAACCCGTTTCCCCAACAGATTCTGTCGGAAACGCCCCTGCTTGCCTTTGAGCATCTCTGCAAGCGATTTGAGTGGTCTGTTTCCAGCGCCCATCACAGGGTGACCGTGCCTGCCATTATCGAAGAGGGCATCGACAGACTCCTGGAGCATGCGCTTCTCGTTTCGGACAATCACTTCAGGCGTTTTGAGCTTGAGGATCGCGCGTAGACGGTTGTTCCGGTTGATGACACGTCGGTACAGATCGTTTAAGTCAGAAGTGGCAAATCTGCCGCCATCGAGAGGAACGAGCGGACGTAAATCTGGCGGGATGACAGGAATGCATGACATGACCATCCACTCGGGCCGATTCTTCGACGAGAGAAACCCTTCCACAATCTTCTGACGACGAGCAATCTTCAAACGGGCTTGTAAAGATTTTGTTTTACGAAGCTTATCTTTCAGGTCGACAAGCAGGCTCTGGAGATCTTCTGCCATCAGCAGCTCTCGAATAGCCTCTGCCCCCATCTTGGCGACAACCCCCTCTTTCCCCCACCGTTCTTGGGCTTCTCGATACTCTGCGTCGTTGAGCAGCTGCTTCTTGGTCAGCGTCGTCTGCCCCGGTTCGATCACGATGTAATCTTCATAGTAGATGACCCGTTCCAGATCGGCTGTCGACATCCCAAGGATGGACCCGATACGGGAAGGGGAGCTCTTGAAAAACCAGATGTGCACAACCGGCACAGCCAGTTCAATGTGGGCCATCCGCTCACGACGGACCTTGGAAAGGGTGACCTCAACGCCACATCGATCGCACACAATCCCCTTGTTCTTGATCTTCTTATACTTGCCGCAGGAGCACTCCCAATCGCGGGTAGGCCCAAAGATCTTCTCACAGAAAAGACCTCCCTTCTCTGGCTTGAAGGTGCGATAATTGATCGTCTCAGGTTTTTTAACCTCACCCCGTGACCACTGATTGCGAATCACATCGGACGAGGCAATCCCAATAGTGAGCTTGTCAAATTGGACGCCAAAAGACTCCTCTTCCATGCGGCCAAATCGACGCCGCTCAAACTCATCTTCTTCAAGTTGAAAGGTCTGTTTTGCCGCAACAGGAGCCTCTGAATGGCTCTCAAACTCTTCGGAGGAACTGATATCTACTTCTTCGGTCATGAACTTTTTTCCTCTCTTTATCCCGCACTTTCTTGAATTGTCTCTGGACACGCATTTAAGCCGAGCCCTTGTATCTCTTTGATCAACACGTTGAACGACTCTGGAGTCCCTGACTTCAACAGATTTTCTCCCTTCACAATCGATTCATAAATCCGTGTTCGTCCAAGGACGTCATCAGACTTGACAGTGAGCATCTCTTGGAGGAGATGGGCCGCCCCATACGCCTCCAGCGCCCACACCTCCATCTCACCAAATCGCTGCCCACCCATCTGCGCCTTACCACCAAGTGGTTGCTGGGTCACTAAGGAGTACGGACCAACAGCACGGGCATGAATCTTATCAATGACAAGGTGGCTCAACTTGAGTATGTAGATGTAACCGACGACCACGGGCTGATCGTACCGCTCCCCTGTCAGACCATCGTAGAGGCACATTTTGCCATCTGCTGGGTAGCCCTGTTTCTGCATCATTTCCCAAATCTTCCACTCAGGAAACCCTTCGAAGACAGGCGCCTTGATGTGAATACCAGACTGTTTGGCCACAAGACCCAGGTGGGTTTCGAGCAGCTGCCCAATGTTCATACGGGAAGGCACACCGAGCGGATTGAGAATAATCTCAATGGTTCTCCCATCCGCCAAAAATGGCATATCCGCCTCGCGGACAATATTGGAGACGACCCCTTTGTTACCATGCCGTCCGGCCATTTTGTCGCCCACTTGAAGCGTCCGTTTCGAGGTAATATACACTTTGACTTGCCGGATGACGCCACTCTCAAGCTCGGTATCCCCTTTCTTGGTCAACTCAACGCCAGTATGGTACTCGCTGTCAAGCTTCTGGAGAGCCTGTTCATACTCCAGCAAAATCGACCGTAACTCTTTCCAGAGGGCATCTTTGGGGAGAATCAGATCCTCAGAATGCTCCTTCTCCAGCTTCAGAATGTACTCTGAAGTGATGTGAGAGCCCTCTTCGATAATAATGTCTGCCGTCCGACGGTGAACAATGGAAGATGGGGCCATCTCATTGAGCAAAAGCGCTCCAATTTTATCTCGGCGCTCAACCTTCAGTTGGTTCAATTTCGACTTATACTCTATCTGAAGATCCTTCAGGCGGGAGGTCTCTTTAACAATGTCATCCTCAGTCTTTGAGAGGCGATCGTAGCGTGCAAATACCTTGACATCCATCACAACCCCTTCCGTTCCTGGAGGAGCTGTCAGCGAAGCATCTTTGACATCGGCAGCCTTCTCACCAAAGATCGCACGGAGCAGCCTCTCTTCAGGGGCTAACTCAGTCTCCGATTTGGGAGTAATTTTCCCGACAAGAATGTCGCCAGGTTTGATTTCTGCACCCACGCGGACAATGCCATCCTCTCCAAGATTGCGGAGCACCTCTTCAGGAACGTTGGGAATATCGCGGGTAATCTCTTCCTTCCCAAGCTTTGTTTCGCGCGCCGTGATCTCAAACTCTTCAATGTTGATCGACGTGTAGTAGTCTTTGGCCAGGAGCTTTTCGGAACAGATGATCGCGTCCTCAAAGTTGTACCCGCGCCATGGCATGAACGCCACAAGGACGTTTCGACCCACGGCAAGCTCGCCACGATCGGTCGCAGGACCATCTGCAATCACATCTCCAGCGGTAATCTTATCGCCAACAGCACAGATGGGAATCTGGTTGATGCAGGTTCCAGAGTTGGATTTGAGAAACTTCTTCAGCAGATACGTTTTCTTTTTCACACGGTTCTGCTTCGATGCAATCACAATCTTGAAGCCATCCACATACTCGACAACCCCATCCTCTTCTGCCACAACGACAGCTCCGGAGTCTTGCGCACACCGCCCTTCAAGGCCTGTTCCTACGAGTGGAGCCTCTGGAATCAGGAGCGGAACCGCCTGGCGCTGCATGTTTGAGCCCATGAGGGCGCGGTTGGCGTCATCATGCTCGAGGAATGGTATGAGGCCGGTAGCAATAGAGACCATCTGCTTTGGAGAGACGTCCATGTGAGTCACACTTGAGGCATCTACCTCGGACAGATCGCCCTTGTGGCGCGCCCAGCACCGTTCAACGGAGAGCATCCCATGTTCATCAACGGGCGTTGTGGCCTGCGCTATGACCCACTTCTCTTCTTGATCAGCGGTCATATATTCGATCTCATCGGTCACAACCCCATCTCGAACGCGCCTATAGGGCGTTTCGACAAAACCAAATTCATTGATCTTCGCATAGGTTGACAAGGAAGTAATAAGACCGATGTTTTGCCCCTCAGGAGTCTCGATGGGGCAAATCCGCCCATAGTGGCTTGGGTGCACGTCGCGCACCTCAAACCCAGCCCGCTCACGGCTCAAGCCTCCAGGCCCAAGTGCAGACAAGCGTCGCTTATGGGTCAACTCGGCAACAGGGTTTGTCTGATCCATGAACTGAGAAAGTTGCGAACGACCAAAGAAGTCCTTCAGTACCGTCACAAGTGCTTTTGCAGAGACGATTTTGCCGGGAGTGAGCGTATCAGAGGTAAAATCAAACAGGTTCATCCGTTCCCGAATGATCTTCTCCATGCGGGCAAGACCCACACGGCACTGATTCTGTACAAGCTCGCCAACAGAGCGAACGCGCCTGTTGCCTAGATGGTCGATGTCGTCGACAGAAACCGTCTCATCCCCCGCCTTGAGGCGCATCAGAAATTTTAAGGCTGCAATGACATCCTCACGCCTGAGGGTCACCTGCTGCAGTGTCTCGTCAGTAATCTCAAAGCCGAGTTTGGTATTCAACTTGTACCGGCCCACACGCCCCAGGTTGTACCGTTTTGGATCAAAATAGAGACGCATGATGGCGGCGCGCGCATTGGAAAGCGTTGCAGGCTCGCCAGGACGGATCTTTCGATAGAAATCCTTCAAAGCGGTCTCATAGCTATCTGTGGGGTCACGAGCCAACATTTTAATGATGGAATGGGTCTCGTCAGCCTCTTCACAAATGTGCAGCGTATCAATACCAGCATCCAAAATCCGCTTCAACATGGCTGTGGTGAGCTTTTCAGCCGCTTTCCCGTACACAAGGCCACGAGCCGTATCGGAAACATCTTGAGCTAAGATTTTGCCTACGTATTTAGCAAAGTCCTTCTCGCTCTTTAGCTTGACCTTCTTAACAACGAAGAACTCTTCGAGGATATCCGCATTGGTCGACAGTCCCAAGCACCTGAGGAAGGTGGTGGCTAAAATTTTGCGCTTTCGTTTTTTTCTATCGATGTAAATGTTGATGCAGTCTGCAGAGTCAAAAGAGGCCTCTAGCCAGCTTCCGCGGTACGGAATAACGCGCATCGAATAGATCATGCCGCCGCGAGGGTGGCGTTCTTGCTCGAAACAGATGCCAGGAGAGCGGTGCAGCTGGGAGACAACCACGCGTTCAGCGCCGTTGATGATGAACGTTCCTCTTTCGGTCATGATGGGAACGGTTCCCATGTAGACCTCTTCTTCCTTAATGCCGGTCTCGTCTGTGAGCCGAAACTTCACTTTGAGGATGACATTGTAGGAGACCCCCCTTCGGATGCACTCCTCGGGGGTATATTTGGGGATTCCAAGATTGTACGAGATGAACTCGAGAACGCTTTTTTCATCGAACGATTTAATGGGAAAGATCTCGGTAAAGACCTCTTGCAGCCCGACAGGTTCTCGTTCTTCTGGCGGGACATCCCGCTGCAGGAACTGCCCGTACGATTTAACTTGGACTTCAATCAGGTTGGGTAGATCTAAAACATCTTCCCGTTTATAAAAACTGGTGCGATGGGGCGGCTTGCGCAACATGCTACTCTCCACGAAGTTTAAGCATCTAAAAACATCTCGTCATGAATGAACTGTCGACAGTTCGCTCAGGACATTTTCAAGCCACAATGGTCATTTGTTCTCAGCGTTTTTTGCGTCAGAAACAAAAAAACCAAAAAGTCGCGCATCGCGTAAACATCACAGTTTCCTCCTCACACACTAGCTAAAGGGCAGTGTAGAGAGCAAAAAACTGAAGAATCGACGAAAAAAAAGACCATAGTGACTAAAAGCCAAAAGAATTTGGGATAGCAAATCTTAGGTGTAAGAATACACCGGGGAGGGGTTTATTCGCAACTGAAGATTCTGGGGTGTGACAAAGTAGGGGCCGATATCCGAACTCGTCCAAAAATGTTCCCCCTCATTTCATGCATATCAACCTAAGGCTTGTTCTTTTTCATCAGCGCAGAGGCTAGCGCCAAAGAGAGGCGCAGAGTTCGCAGAGATTTATAAGGGCTT
>JAJZPP010000060.1 GCA_021811115.1 bacterium
TCCGATCTACGCGCCTATGTGGAATGGCTTTCTCAGTACACCACGTTGACCTTGACTGGTGGCGATGATAGAATGCATGTCTCTGAGCACGCATTCCGTCACTGCTTGAGACAGCACCGAAGGCTGAGCTCGACATCGCTCGACTTCGCCGTTCAACTCCCATACCTTCCATGGACCCAAGTCCTTCTCGGAAGAACATGGTTTGGTGGCAAAGATGGACGTAAGGCGTTCCACCACTATCGGAATATTAACTTAGCGAAGCTCGATTACGGTCTTCGTCTTAACCTCCTCGGTTGCCTCGCTCTTGAAGGCGGGTACCTTGGTGGCTGGACGCACAACCCATATGTCCGTCTCGTGCTCTCCTTTGGCCGCCCAGCATCTAACGAGTACACACTCGCAGATGGCGTCCTTGGCGATGGTATGTTTACAGCTCGCAACCTCAAAGACTGGACGTTGGCTCCTGTCTACCGCAACAGCAGACTCGAACAAATTTCTCAGATCAAGTAATACTTGAACGGAGCAAAGCGATCGAACTGTTTTGCAAAAGACCCTCCGAAGGCTTCTTCGGAGGGTTTTTCTTAGCTAAGGATTAAGCGTATGGTTGGCCGTATTAAAAACAGTCTTTCTTCTGCCTCAAGAGCGCGATTAACCGATGAGCGTGAAAAAAAACGGGCATCGATTGATGTGTTTGTCTCTAAAATTACCGCCATTGTGACCGCCTTTCATTTGGAAGATACCCAATTCAATCTCCTCCTCACTGAGTTAGCAAACATTTCTCACGGTGATGTGGATACTGAAGAGGAATTAAAAAAATCTATTGACAATCTTGATGCTCTTTTCGCGCGTACCGCCGAGATCCTTCGTCGTATTGAGCGAGAGGCGCAGCAAAAAATTAGAGAAGAAAAAATTCTACTGGATCGAGCCATAGAGAAACACCTCGATAATGTCCGACAATTAGCTCGGGAAGCCATGAAGGCGGGAGTACAGAGCGATTTAGATCTGACACCTTTCGAAAGTCTTCGGAATACCTTGGATAGTGTGCAGAAGACAGAAGGGTTCCCAGAGGCTCTCCGGCAGTTTACCACGGAATTTCAACAGCTTGTAGCTCGTAACTCCCAGCGCATCCAAACCTTAAAAATGGCTATTATCGAAAGATCGAAAGAAATGAGATGACCTTTCCGTTCCTGACGGTTCGAGCCTTAAGTGATACACCAGCCCCCTTTTATTGCCATGAAGAGTTCTATGAACCGGCTCGCAGCTGGATTGGCCGACACATCCAATGGCTGCATGCCCAGTTAGTTCACCCTTCAGCCTCTCGTCGGTTTCTGGCCACCCTGTACGTATGTACCGTCGTCGTGGTTGCTGTTTTCACGATCATTGGCATTGTCGGAGTTCTCTCATTATACGCTCGATATCGGCGGGTGAAGGCTCTTCGATCGTTTTCAGATGTGAGTTCACAGGCTCCAAAACCTATTGTGCCGTACGTTCTGATAAAGTCTTCCACCCAATCGTTCAACCATGTGAACGAGTACGTTATCGAGAGGGGCTTTCTCTGGACTAAGCCGATAGGAAGCGACTCGACACAGTGGCAGCCTCTCTTCTTTGCGGGTTGTGAGGCCGGTAGAAGACCGATTTCCCTTTCTGTAGATGGTGCAAGGCTCTGTGTTCTTGACGACAGAGACCAGATCCACGTAAAACAGACCCTCAAAGAGGAATGGCTTGGAGAACAGTACTACTATGCTGATCAGAGTTTGGATCCCAATACGTGGAGAGGTTGTGGAAACGCACATATCCCTCAGAACAGCTTGTGGGCTTGTTCTGATCGGGGCGTCTTCAACCAGCAGTTTTCAGAACGGGTTGAGAGCCTGTATATTGTAGGGAAGGCAGAACTTTCTGTGGGAGTGCCCTTCCCTGTGCCAGGGTCGGTTCACGAGCCGTTTATACCCCTGGCTTTGAGTGTCTCTGCTGGCACAGCTATGGTTCTTGGGTATTCACGGACACAGACCTGTGGGACCACAATTGATCGGCTTCGTCTTTACACCTCTGGATCGGATTCCTCTTGGATTGAGCATCCGTTTCCGACGGTGAGCACAGATCATGTGTCTGTAACGAAGCGAATCACCATTGTGCAGACTGGTCAAGGCGAGAGGGCAAAAGAGCTTCGCATTATGGGGACCAATTCACAGGGGGTCACAGGCATGTATATCAAGCGGCTCACCGATATGGCGTGGGGGTTTATTTCGCTTCCATTAGCGACGCTTTCCGACCTTGTTCCTTATGAAGAGTTTACGGCTGAGGCTGTAGAGCCCTCAGGGATGGTTGGGTATCGGGTCGATATCCAATGACCCCACAAAAGTTTGGTGGGCCATGCTGGTGAGCGTCAGCGTTTGAAGCGTGCCTAGAAGCTGCTGTGAACCAGGGAACACCACGTTTTTCCAGGTTCTCGTCCGACCTTTAACCATCTTCTCATCCTTTGGGCTTGTTCCCTCAACCAAAACCTCGACGCGTGTCCCTAGCATCTGTTGCATCTCTGTGAAGGAGACCTCTTCTTGGGTCGTAAGGATAGTCTGAAGCCTGCGTTCCTTTTCTGCTTGAGAAACATCATCATCCCACCGTGTGGCAGGGGTTCCTTTCCGAGGACTGTAGGAAAAAAGAAAGGCTGCGGAGAATTTCAGACGGCGGAGCGCCTCATTCGTCTCTTCAAACTCAGCATCCGTTTCAGAGGGGAACCCAACGATGATATCGGTGCCAATAGCCACTCCAGGAACTCTTTCACGTAATGCGGCCACTTTGTCTTCATAGTCTTCTCTCGTGTATCCTCGGTTCATCTTACGTAAGATTCTGTTGGAACCGGCTTGAAGCGGGAAGTGGACAAACTCGCAGACGGTTGGGAGGTCTCGGATGGCCTCCATCAGCTCCACACTCATGTCTACGGGGTGGCTGGTCAGAAAACGGACTCTACACATGTTGGGAATGCGGTCAAGGCGGGCAAGAAGGTCGGGGAATCGAAGGCTCCAGTCGGGACGATCCTTTCCGTAACTATTAACGTTTTGCCCGAGGAGCGTTATCTCCTTATACCCCTTTTCGACGAGGTTTTTGCATTCTGCAACGATATCATCCGGGTGGCGAGAACACTCACTGCCTCGTGTGTATGGGACAATGCAGTAGGTACAGTGCTTGTTGCATCCCCGAATGATGGAGACATGGGCGCGCAAGGGGTCATTTCGGGTCGCATGGGCGTAGTCGAGTTCGTTGGAAAACTGGTCGTCGACTCTGGCTATACGCTGCGAGGATGAGATGACTTCATCGAGTACGGAGGTCAGTTGGTGGATATTGTTGGTTCCTAAAACAAAATCAATGTAGGGGAGTTTCTTGAGAAGGGTTTCCTTCTTGGCACTGGCCATGCAGCCGGTAATACCAATAATAGGATCGTCACGTCTTCTTCGCGCCACCTGCCCCAACTTTCCGAGCACTTTTCGTTCCGCAAGATCTCGTACGGAGCATGTATTGAAGATGAGGATGTCGGCGGTCTGTTCATCGTCGGTTCTGCGCAATCCCCTGCGCTCTAACATGCCAACCATCACCTCGCTATCCAGCTCGTTCATTTGGCAGCCATATGTCTTGATACAAAAGGTCTGAGGGTCTCTCATTGTGAAAATTCCTAAAAGTTTGGTCTTCTATAGTATTCCTTCGAGTCAATCAAGTAAATCGCGTGAAGTTCATTTCCTCCTCTTTTACGCTCGCACCTTACGAATACATTTTGGTGGATGGATTACATGGACAAGAACAATAACACCTCTTTTACGAAGAGAGAGGATGTGAAGAGAGGTTGGTTTCTCATTGATGCTAAGGGTAAGACTCTGGGGCGACTTGCCAGTGAGATTTCCAAAATTCTTCGAGGGAAACATCGAACTGATTTTACGCCGTTTGTCGATTGTGGCGATGGGGTTATTGTGATTAACGCCGAGAAAGTGGTCGTCACTGGCTCCAAAAAGGCCCGCAAGATCTATCGCTACTATACAGGCTCTATGAGCGGGCTTCGAGAGGTTCCGTATGAGACGATGATTGCTCGAAGGCCAACCTATCCTATCGAGAGGGCTGTCCAAGGGATGATGCCAAAATCTCGTTTGGGTGGTCAGCAATTGAGAAGATTACGTGTATTTGCAGGGGCTGAACACGATATGACAGCCCAACAACCAATTCCAGTGAACTGCTAAGGGTGAAGAAGCATGCAAGAGCAACATGGTACAGGACGCCGCAAGACGGCGGTAGCCACCGTTCGAATTCGTGATGGCGAGGGCGCCATCGATGTGAATGGGAAGCCATTTGAGACATATTTCCCAAGTGAGCTTCAACGTCAGGTGATTTTGGCTCCCATTGAGAAGGCCAATAATAAGACCAAGATGAATATCATCATTCGCGTGCGCGGTGGTGGTATGGAGGCGCAAGCTCAGGCAGTACGGCTTGGTTTAGCGCGTGCTCTCGTCAAGGACAATGCCGAATGTAAGCCTGCTTTGAAAGAGTTGGGGTTCCTTACCCGTGACAGTCGTAAACGCGAACGCGAGAAATACGGCCGTGCCGGTGCCCGCAAACGATTCCAGTTCTCCAAACGCTAGAATTTCAACACATCTCCTTTTGCAGGGCTTTTTGGGCCCTGCTTTCTTCCAAACGGGATTTTGCGAAGTTCTGTTTTGTTAGCCAAAATAGGGAACGCCTTCTGCTTTTAGATAGCATCCAAGCGCAAAACATATCGCCCTCTTATGTCCATTTGACAGGTCAAGAATATATGATATGAAGGATTTGCCCGATACGCATGATAAAATTTTTATCATGCGTATCGAGTGATCGACAGGTATGACGATTCTCCAACTGGAATCGGTAGAGTCGGTTAGGATTTTTTCTTCGTTACGAAGGAAATAACATCCCCTACAGTTTTGAGCTTTTCCGCTTGCTCCTCGGAAATCGAGATTTCAAACTTGTCTTCGAGCGTCATGATGAGCTCTGTCAGATCGAGTGAGTCAGCGTTCAAATCTTCGATGAACGACTTGCTCTCCGTTACTTCGGAGATATCAACGCCCAATTGCTCGGCAATAACCGCAACGACGTCCTTTTTTATGGTTTCTTCAGCCATCTTTGATTTGCACCTCAATAGGGAGGCTTTGCAAAAAGCCTCTAGTTAAAAAATTCAGTCTCCAGTCCGCGTTTTTTACGCCAGCACCGGTAATATTGAATGCAATCTTTATACATGGCCCAGGGTTTTATCTCAAGCTAAGGCTCAAAACGGCGGGTCCATTCTTGTTAAAACGGCGGGGGGGGGTACAGCTGGTGTTTGTAAACTTTTATTCATTTTTTTGTTCCAGAAGGAGCCCAAGTATTCAGAAGTTTGT
>JAJZPP010000061.1 GCA_021811115.1 bacterium
GATGGGAACGACTGCCTGGTGATGGCAGTTTGACTGATATGGCAAAATTTGTTGTTGATAGCTTGGGACCCTATTTCGATCCTCTTAATTATTAAAGAGACTTAGGGGATGTTGTACTAGTCCAGAGTTTATGTTGCCTTGATAAAGAACGCCATGTCTCCGGGAATGAAGCTCAGATGGCGGATCGATGGCTGCTGGCTCTCCGCCAGCGAAAGTATCTGTTCCCTCTCTGCCATGGAAATATCAGCAGTGAGCACACGCTTCGTGAAGATGAACACCGCAATTTTCTGGAAGATGAGGAAGAGAGGATCCATTTCAAAACCGAGCTGAGGTAGGGTGACCGAAAGCGCGGCAATCTCCTTTTGACACCGCTTGGCAGTCTCCGAGACGAAACGATTTTGTTTGCCTGAGAGGAGTGTCATGTCGTGTTGCAGATTCTCCAGAATGGATCTGGCTTTGATGAGCGCATGGGGGAGGAGTCTTAAGATCGCCTGCCCTCGCTCCAAGCGCGACGTCCTGTCAATGATTCCCAGCTCGAGGAGAAGAGTTTCATTGACAATGGAGACGGCTTTTTCCATCAACGGAATCTGCTGCGGGGTAAAGGCTGGCAAGAGGGAAAAGACCTCTAAGATGGCATCGATTCGCTCCGGTTCAAAGGTCTTTATTGCCTGGAGGTCTCGCGCGAACGATTTGACCTCCTCTATTTGCCTCTGAAGGGTGGCGATTTGCTCCACCGCGTGACCAAGCTCAGGCATATGCAACAGGGCCAATTGAGGGATCATCTTTTCCACAAGATCGGTGGCATTATCACGGAGCCATTGATCGATTGTGGAGACGAGCACCTCTCCTGTTTTCTTCGCCACTGCCTCTCGGAATGGACTGTACAAGGTTTTGTCAGTACATTTTTCGATCGCATCCAGCGCACCCGAAATGGGTTCTACCAGTGCGTTTGGATGACGCGATGCGATGATGAGGAAGGAACGAAGCCGTCCCTCTTTCCCCCGTTTCCACCGTTCGAGGTCGATCCACCAGTAGCGAAAGAGGATGTCGATAGCTTCTGGAGAGATCGCATCCTGAAAGAGAGCGTACGGGTCGAAGAGGCGCTTATAGAAAGAGACGAGCCACTCTTTTGCATGCTCCAATTCTTGCGAGGCGCCACTCCCCAGACTCATGAGTGAGAGGTGTTGCCGTAATGGGAGGAGCTCTTCCAGAATGGCGCGGCGTAGATCGGTGATTCTCAGCGAGCGGGCCGTCAGCTCCCCACGAATGAACTTGATGTTATGCTCGTACATGAACCCCATGACGGAATCGATGTAATCAGCAAACCGCACCTTCCCATCCATAAAGGTGCGATGGGCTACAGCTACCTGGCTGAAAAATTGAGCGCGAATCTGTTCCACCGTTTCCTGGAGATCTGGATACGGAGTGGTGCAAGAAACAATCTCCCATCGGGCCGCCATGATAACAGCTGGAAAGGCGGCAGCCCGCTTGTGGAGCTCGTTTACGAGCGCCTCCATTTCTGGAACCTCTCTTTCAATGTGCTCTTTGCACGCAAGGAGCGCCTCTTGTCTCTTCTCAATTACATTGTCGATATCAGGTGCCTTTTGGAGCGAGGAATCGATTGTGATCGATTCGAGACTCACTGCCAGAGGTTCGGCTCGGTCTTTTACGTCAGCGATCTGCAGAAACGGCTTTAAGAGGTTATATAGGGCCTTTTTTTCATTAACAAATGAGGAGAGCAAATTATTTCGACGCTCAATCTTTTCTAACGTCTCTCGGATGGTTTCGAGGCGGGCTGTCTCGGCGAGACTGAGGATTTTTTCTGGGTCTTGAGAAAGCTGTTTCAGCAAGGATTCGTCAATATCGTACCTCATGAGCTGTTCTAGCTTCAGGCGCAGATCTGGGAAGGAGGTCTGTTTCCAAACAGAGATCGTCGGATAGAGAGTGTACAGCTGTTCGTGGAACCGATCGGCTGACGCCTGGATGAGTGTGACGAGCTGTGGCGATAGCCTTTCTAGGTGTGCCTTAAGTGCTTCTGATACGTACTGGCTTTGAAACATACGCTCCTCATTCCCCAAAGAGAGCTTTTCCATTGTCAAACGTCGCCTGGGCTACCTCTTCGAAGGATATTTTTTTTACCTCCCCAAGCATGCGAGCCGTGTGCGTCATCAAAGTCGGTTCATTTCTTTTGCCTCGGTGTGGCTCCGGAGGAAGGTATGGGGCGTCTGTTTCAATGAGGACCCGTTCGAGAGGCACAAATGTGGCAACCTGACGTAGGTCATCTGCCTTTTTGTATGTGATAATCCCGCTGAAGGAGATGTACCAGCCGAGGTCTAAAATGGCTTTTGCTTCCTCCTTTGTCCCGGTGAAGCAGTGCAGAACCCCGCAAGGCAGTTTCACAATGGTGTGTAAGAGGGGAATGAGGGCTTGGAACCCGTTTCGGCAGTGAACGATGAGAGGGAGGTTTGTCTCTGCGGCCAGTTCAGCATAGCGCATGAAGGCATACTCCTGCTCGATTCTGGTCTGTGGGGCGTGGAAGAAATCCAATCCTGTTTCACCGATGGCGGCCAGTTTTTTGGCTTTCGCCAGTGTGGAAACGATCTGAAAGAGAGGGTCTTCGCCATCTTTGAGATCGTGAGGGTGGGTGGCAGCGGCGGTATACACCCTCATATCTGGAGGGACCATGAGTTCGAAACTTTGAGTAAGTGATGGCTCATCTGTAGCCACATTCATGATATGGGTCACACCCGATGCAGCAGCGCGCATCAGCACTTCGGCCCGTTCCTGGGGGGTGTATTGGGGGAAGGTGATGTGGGCATGGGAATCGAACAGGTGTGGTGTACTCATCAATGTGAAGCCTCTTGTAACGCTTGTACAATCATATCAGGAGTGATTACTTCTGGCAAAAGGATAGGCTCCTTTCCGGGTCGGAAGAGAGCGTATACGGGCACTCCGTTTCGTCCAAGCGCTCTGAGCATATCAGTGATATGGGGATCTCCATTGGTCCAGTCGGCCTTGAGTGCGACGATGTGATTATCCTCGAACGCCTCTACCACATCGTGTGAGCTGAAAACGAGCCGATTGGTCTGGCACAAAAGGCACCAGTTGGCTGAGAACTGTACAAAGACCACGTTCCCGGAGAGCAGCTCTTTTTCGAGCCGCTCTGTAGAGAACTCTTCCCACGTGATCTGCTCGTATTGAGGCATGAATTGGGAGATCCATGTGTTTACTTTTGAGGGGAAGGATGTGAGGAAGACGAGAATGGCCCCTATTCCTATTGTCAACGAGATGAGGTGGGCGACAACACGTGTGGGAACCCCTCTTTCAAAAGATCCCCATCGTCCCATAATCCAGAGGGAAAAGGCACCGAGGAAAAAGCTTACGCAGACCTTGATGAGCGATAGGGAGGTGACTTCTGATTGGAGCACCCAGAGCAGCCATACAACCGTGGCTACGAGGCAAAAGGCGAGAAACTGTTTGAGTGAGACCATCCATTTTCCTGGGCGTGGCAGCCAGGCGAGGAGGAATGGGAAAAGGCTGACGAGCAGGTATGGGAGGGCCATCCCTAAGCCAATAACGGTAAAGAGGATGACGCCATCTTTTGGGTCAAAGGTGGCTGCAAACCCTATCGCCGATCCGAGGAGTGGACCTGTGCAGGGAGTGGCGATAAAGGTGGCTAAGATGCCACTGAGAAATGAGCCGAGGCATGAAGCACCTTTGTGCTCTCTTTCTGCCTCTGCAGCTACTTGTGAAATAGAAAGCCCCAGTTCAAAGAGGCCAAACAGGTTCATCGCAAACGCAAAGAGGATGATGATCAATCCAGCAACGAAGAGCGGCTGTTGCAGTTGAAATCCCCAGCCAAACTCAGCTCCAAGGTGCTGCAGGGAATAGAGAATAATAGCGAGGATCCAAAAGGCGATGAGGATTCCCAGTGTGAAGAGCAATCCGTGGAGGACAATATGTCTAGTTCCTCGGAAGGTGGCCAGTTGGAGCATTTTGAGCCCAATAACGGGGAGAACGCACGGCATAAAATTGAGCAGCACTCCCCCACCAAAGGCGAGAATGAGAATCATATAAAAGTAGTGGTCGCCCTGCATGGCCTCTTTTGTGTGTGCCGTGCTGGGCTGTTTCCAGCACTCCGCTGTTGGCATTACAGTGTGGGTTTCAAGCGGTGCCTGAATGGCATAGGAGAGAGGATGGCTATTCCTGAAGATCAGTTGAACGATCCCTTGTAGCTGTCCCGCCTCTGTGAGCCGTTTGCGTCCCCCTTCCTCAAATGGGAGGGAAAGCGTAAGAGTTTGTTTTTCCAGTGCATACGTGGGTATCATGTCAACTGAGAAGAGTCCCTGTATATCTGGGAAGAAAACAACAGAAGAAAGGTCTTCAGGCACCTCTTCAGGGAGTGTGAGTGTGATGCAAAATTTTTTTTGTTCCATCGTCACGTGTGCTGTATTGAGCTCCACAGGTATTTCTCGACTTGCCTCTATGAGGATTGGGTCTTTTTGAGGCGGTGGAGGGGCCTTTTTTGACACGGTGAATTGTGTCGTGACCTGTTGATATGCCGGCACACAGGAGCTATTGCAGGAGACCCAAAAGGCATTGAGGATCACAGGAAGGGTAGATTCTTCCAGAGTTGCGTCAATTTTCATGTGGACGATCCATTTGACGCTTCCAGAGTATCCGTAGAAGATGGTTGGCCCTTCTTGAATACGGCTTGGGGCCGGCCAGACAACATGCTCTATAGTGATACCCGGAGGCAGTGTCCATTCGAACGAGGGGGCTACTCCGGTTTCCCCAGGGTTTTTCCAGTAGATATGCCAGTCCGGGTCGAGCCGCATCTCGATGAGCCCTTCAGTCTCTGTTCCAGGGCGAACCGTTGTTGTTGGGAAGTAGAGAGAGGCTGTGACATGAGACGGGTCCTCGGCGGAGAGGAAAGAGGAGAAGAAGAAAGCAAGGATACAGATGAAGAAAAATCGTTTTGAACTCATGTGTTCTCCTCTGATCATGAAATGGTTTACTCATACTGAATCCTGCGCTTTTTTTGCACCATCCGCTTTGACTGCGCAGGGAAAATAAATTAGGGATGCTAAGCCTTTACAAGCAGCTCGTCTAATGACGTAAGAAAAAAATATTACCACAGAGATCACAGAGAACACAGAGAAAGAGCAAAGTCTTATACGACATTGTGTCCATTTGATAGGTCAAGAAGGCATGATATGAAGGATTTGCCCGATATGCATGATAAAAAAATTATCATGCATATCGGGCAAATCCTTCATATCATACATTCTTTGCGTGAGAGGGGTAACCCGAAAAGTGGTCTGAAACATTTTCTGAGCCGCTCCATGACGATCGATCAGTTCTGAGGAACTGATCAAATT
>JAJZPP010000062.1 GCA_021811115.1 bacterium
TTTCCCTTCGTGGAAAAGCGGTTGATTCCCATAGAGAATGGTGATGAGCCTGTAAAAGAGGATCCGTTGGGTCTCCCGCTCATTGCCTCCACCACTACTCACCAGGGCAGAAATATGCAGTTTTTTTGTGAGTGGGGAATGGGTAGGGGCTCGGTGGTGCTTGTTGCGATTGTGTTCTGGTTTTTCGCCTCCTGAGTGATGCGTGAACTCATTATCGGCCTTCTCTCCTATTTCTTCGTAAAGAGCTTCCGCGCGGCTTTGTACCGATTCCAGGAGAGCGGTGTGGAGCATAAAATCTTCATGGAGCTTTCCAAATTGGGACCAGCACAGCAGGGCCACAATGATGGAAAAGCCGACAGACCATGGCAGTAAACCCATACCTAATTCTCTTTTGCCTGAATGGTTCCCAGTTCACTCAAGATGACACTGGTGATCTTTGTGGGGCTCTCCCTCCCCTTTTCCTGCACGATCGCTTGAATCACCGCCGGCAATCCTTTCCACGAGTCTGGCCAGATGGTTTGCCAATCTTTATCAACCTTTCCTGTTTTTTCATCCGGATCGTTGGGAGAGAGAGCAAACCGCCATGAGATCGACTCTACGTTGCGCCAGAGGACCGTGGCGTATTCTTCTGTCTGCTTTAGCTGCTTCCGTGTGGGGTGGGCCCGTGTAACGAGCACAAGTTCGTGATCCTTATTCACGTACAGCACGGCGAGGACGACGCCGTTACGTTGTGCGTTGGCGTGGTAGCCGTTGTCAAAGACGAAGAGGAGTCTTTCCGCTATGTTTCCAGCGGCAGGGTCCAACTGAAAGGGGTCTTCCTTGCCCCTGGTGATCTGACCCAGGACATGGCGCAAGGCGGCCACTTGCCGCTGGGAGAGCTGCCTCTCCTCGATTTTTTTTTCAGTGTTATGGATCGTTTTTTGAAAGATGCGCATGGCTCCGCAGCATATCGCAATCAGGATGACGGTTAACACCCCCGCTATGAGCACTTCAAAGAGGATGAAGCTGTTTCGTTTCACTCCCGTTCCTCCTTGGCACTCTTGGTAGGTTTTCCCTTAGAGACACAGATCCTTGTGGATCGGATTGCAAAGGCTTTTGAAGTGCGATCCTTGACTGTGACAACCAGCTCGACTCTGGCAATCGTTGGGGTTTCTTTTGGGGCGTACTTTGGTGTGGCTTCTATTTCAACTTGGAATCGTTTCGAGTTCTTGTCATCGTTCTTTACTATTTGAAGCGAGTCGAAGTCGAGAGGGGTGATCAGGTATGAGGCGAGGAGATTAGAAAACTCCTCCTCAGCCTCCTCTTCCAAGGCAATTTGGGTTTGAAACTGATGGTAGAGATCCAGCGTCTCCCATCCCGAATTGATAAGGTATCCTATTACCATGCCGATGAGAATGATGGCGACGCACACTTCAACCAAGGCAAAAGAATGTCTTTTACCCCGACTTTGTACATTGTTATTCTTCATGGGTGTACTCGTTGGGGAAGGGAGGGTAGTCTGTTGCGGCGATGGCAAACCTTTCAAGGTCGAGGGCTCTTTTGGCCTTCGTGTTGCGTTTTGTGAGTGGATCGATCTCAGAAAAGGGGGCCTCAAAGGTAATTTGGGGAATCTGTGGTTTGGTCCTCCCTGGAGCATGGATTAAATCAAACTCAGGCAGGTGGCTCCCCCATGCATTCTTTGCGTACACACCGGAGAGCCCTTCGTGGCCGAAGAATTGAAGTTCCAGTTCGGAGACCGATTGCCCATCCACGAGCACGTTTTGGACCCATTTCAAGTCTTTCAGTTGCTTACAGTTTTGTGTGACTCGTAACATCGTATCGCTATCCCCCCACAGGCTGAGGTACGCCTCCCATTGATTGTCATCATTTTTGTGGAGGACAACAGTGGTCACATGGATATTCATCGCGGAGAAGCGGTACGCTTGGTGGCAGAGGTGCTGGATCCGGTCGCGCGAGTGAGTAAACTGGCTCTTTTTGTTGCGATCGGCCCCCGAAAGTACCAACCCCCCTATCGTCGCAGAAAGGATCACCAGAGCTATGATGACTTCAACCAGCGAGATGGAGTGGTTAGTAACGACGCGGGGAGGAGGTTGTTTTTGGGTCATGGCCTTTATATTTAGTGAGAGCGTCAGAGGTAATGGAAACATGCCAATTATCCACATCTAAAGAAGGGACACTGATACTGAACAGTTTCCCCCATCCATCGCGCATCATATCATCCGCTTTTTCTCCTGCTAACGGGGACTCATCGATGGCAGGTCTCCATGTCTCTATCTTATCTAGTGCCCCTGACTTGTTCTCGAGGATGGCGGGGTTTTCCATGATGTAGGTGGTAATGATCGCCTCAAGGCGGTGCATCCGTTGCTCTGTTTTGAATGCGTTTCCCTTCTCGAGCATGCGGCGGTAACTGACAGCCAGCACGCCCGTGATGGTGGCAATCAAAATCATGACGATAACCATCTCGATGAGGGTAACAGCGCGCCGTCGACGTTTGTTCTGCATAGAAGCCTCCCTAAGTCTTTAGAAAATTGTTACATGTGCCCGTGTCTGGAGTCAAGATGTTCCATCGTGGAGCGAGACAACCAACCGCTCGAGTTCTGCGATTCGGGCATCTTTTTTCGAACCTTCCGCATGCAACCGTTCCACTTCTGACGTCAGCTGTTTGTTAGCCTCATCTGATGTTTTTACGGCTCCGGCAAGTCGAAGGACCTCATCTTGCGATTTTTCGAGGAGTTTGGCGGTAGCAGCTCCAACTGCCAGCTGTAACGCTAAGGCAGAATTCAATTCCTGGATCCCGGCCTGCAGGTAGCGCACTTCCCCTCCTAAAACTTGCAGACTCGTATCTGATGAGCGCTGAGCCAGAGAGTCGATATTTTTTCTATAGACCTCTACTTGTCCCTGCAATTGTTGATTATCTCGGTTGATATCGTACACTTGACGAACGTAGCTAGCTACTAATTCTCTTTGTTGGCTCAGGTCTCCTCGGAGCACAATATTCTCATCATTGAGCGTTTTAGTCTCGCTCAGTAATTGAGTGTTTTTTGTCTTGAGTACTGAAAGCTGATCGCGAAGAGTTCTGACTTCCGGGCCTCTAAAATGCAAAAAGATTTCTGAGAAGGTGGTCCAGACACGGTTCATCAATGACGACGGCTCTTTTTTGGGTATTTCTTGCGACGCTGGGAATGGGGGGGCTGAGGGCGATACGTTGCCGACTGGTTGAGCTGTATCAGTTGCCATAACATCACCTCTTGATTGGATTGTTGAGGTCCTGCTTCTGTTCACTATGGTCCCTAACCGCCTTTCCTTTCAACTTTATTGAGTGCATGTCGGCTCTGTGCTACACTTACCTCTTTCTTACATATGTGTAATCTTATGTTATACTTCAGAGGCTCTTGCAAAAATCATAAATTTTGCCTCAAAAGCGAGTTTTGCAAGGGCCTCTTTATATTGATATTCGCCATCGCTCCTCTCTTTTCTGCCGATCACACAGATCGGGAAATTGCCAAGCAGTTTGAGCAGTTGGCATCCAACTCATTGGGCGTTCTCCCCCAACTCTCTCCGGATATTCGGGCACGTCGTATCGGCCCTGTGATCCAAAAGGTGAGCCTCTCCGATGATGGCGTCATGACAATCGAGCAAAATTTTATCTGTAAGTCGATAGATGGCAGCGAGAAGGTTCCTGGGAGGACTTTTCAGCGGTTTTACCTGTCAGATTTGCAGCAAAAAGCCCCTTCCTCTCAACGGTATGAGATCAACCGGCATGTCAATACGCTTACTATCATCTCAGGGAAAGGAAGCTGTGCTCTCTCCTTTGCTTCAGAAAGAGATTTGGACAAGGCTGAAAAGCTCTTCAAGACACTCATGATGCGAGCGCCCCAATCGCAGCGCGACCTGCAATCGCTCTCTGAACTAGCCAGGGCGTTTGGGTATACATACCTCGTGGTGGCTCCCAGAGCCCATTCACAAGGCGAGGCGTTTCGACTCCTACAAGGGCCCGAACAATCCAGTTCGGTCGTCACCTGGCTCACCAAATGGTCTGCAGAGCGGGTTGAGGAGTTACTCGCAGAGTCGCGCCACGCCCTTCCCCTTTTGCTTTATGATCTTTCCGTGCTTGATCACAGCTCGTTTTACACACAATCCGTTCCCTTCCTTTCTACCTTTTCCATTTGCAGCCTTGGCAACGAGCTGGACCAATCGATCATGAGTGATGACATACCCTCCCTGAAGGTTTTTTTCAAAAGCGCCCCATTTGCAGGGGTCCGTTTTGATCGGTTGCCAGACCTCTCAACTCCAACAATGATCTTCTGTAAACCATCTGAGAAGCACAAAATTCAAAAAGCCGCTGCGTCAAGCCTATCCACACAGGATCTCCAATGGGTTCAAGTAGGTGAAGGCGATGATGAGGAGGCCTCACCAGCACAGGTGAGTTGTTGGTTGACGCCGCTGCAAGCCAATTCGGATGATCTGCTTCGCCACGTACTTCTCAACGAGCCTCTTCTCCCTTCGACTTTCGCTGGCCCTCTTTACAGGGAATTTCCCTTTCTGGAAACGCTCCTCCAATGCCCTGGAGCGTATCGAAAGGAGAATTCTATTGCAGAAGGAATTATTCTGACGACGACAGCGTTGTCAAAAAATCCTCATCTGTCAGCACAACCATTTCGTCTCCTGAAGATTGCCCTCTTCGCACATGAGCTTGGAGCCCCTTTTGGCTCATTCGATCAACTTGGCTATAACAGTTGGCCTCTGGCGCTTTGCGTTGCAGAAAAGGTCGGGCTTTCTGAGAATGAAATCAGACGGCTCAAGGCATTAATAGAGTCACCGCTTCCTTTCGACGAGAAGAAAAGAAAGCTCAGTGAGCCTCTTGCCTTTCTGGAAGAGGCTCGAACGGCGGACGCTCTCTGTCTTTCTGTAGGAGAGTGGCTTGATCTGAAGATCGCCTATTGGAAAGCGATCACGGCCCATTGGAAAAAGGTTCCTGAACAGGCCCAAGTGGCACTTGATTTCCTGGCTCAAGTACGCCGGCAGTACACCTCTCTTTGTTCCTTCGGTATCCCCAGAGGCGTTGCGCTAGAAAAAGGGTGCGGCCTCAATTTTTCCTCCATTTGGGAGGCTCGTGATTCCAAACATCGTGATGGCATGGTGTTGAAAAGACGACGAGACAAGTATGAACAGATGGTTGTGGAAGACCCGACCTCTTCATGGAAGGGCCGTTTTTGGGAATGGCTTTCCCGAGAAACAGTCTAAGGCCCCTAAGGCTATATCCTTTAGCGCCCGCCTCATTTGATGACCCAGCCGCAGGGCGCGCCCCGTTTCTTAGTTAATGGGGTGGTTGCTGGTGCAGTGGGTTTTGGGGGGGGGACAGTCGG
>JAJZPP010000063.1 GCA_021811115.1 bacterium
AACTTTGTATACCATGGCTTACATAGGTATGTAGGCATGGTATACAAAGTTTAATATGCGGAAAAAGACAAGACAGATATTCAAGGGATTTAAGGGATGTTGTACTAGAGACACTTTTTAACAATCAAACTCATAGGCTCTCTTTTCCTGAACAGCCTGGAAATAATCGATGGAATACACATCGAAGAGAAGAGATCCTGTGTCTTCCAGAGATTCGTAGAAGATCTTGAGAAGCGTTTTTCGTTGCTGAGGACTGAGAACACAAAAATCACAGAAAATCATCGTCACAACTGAAAATTTCTCCTCAGGAACGTATTCAAGGTAGTTTCGCAAGAGATATCGTATGGGAAGATTGCGCCGTCTGGCCTCCTCACGAGCAAAGCGAATTGAGGTTTCTGAGAAGTCAATGCCGGTTACTTGGGCTCCATATTCAGCAAAGGCGGACGTATAAAGTCCTGGGCCACAACCAAAGTCGCAAATTTTCGACGAGGGATTGATCGCGAAATGTTCCAACATCCAACGGCACGATTTTTGAATAAATTGCTTGTTTCTTGAGGCCAAATCGGTCGTCTCGTTCAAGTGATGCTGAAGCATCTGTTTTGAGATGTATGGATCATTCCAAAGCAGAGGCGTCGTGTAGTATTCAAAGGGCAAGGGCCGATGATTGATTCCCGAAAGTTCTGAAAACATTATTTTGCTTTTCTCTCCATTCTGGAAAAGACCCACACCTCCTGTAAAAAGGCACGCACCGTCTCCGGCGCCAACGCTCTCACGAGAGCTTCAAATCCATGCGTTCGATGCTCCTGATTCAACCGTCGTCGAGCCAATAATGGCCTTCCCCACAGAATCGCCATCACCTCTCTTGCCCGCTCTGCCTCGTCACCATCCTGACGCGCCCAGAGAAAGGCGGCATTCACGCTTCCTCCTCGATCGGCACACTCTTTACAAGCAACCGTCGAGATCACCCGCCCACTCCTGTTGCCAACACAAAAGGCCTGCCAAGCCCGAATCAGCCCCAGAACAACCAGCTCATGGAAGACCTTTGCATCGGTCCCTCCCAATTGAAACGCTTCCCGAACGACAAACCGGGCCGCTCGCCACCACCGCTCCTTCTCGTCATCACGCAACGAGAAGGCGTACCAACTGGGTTTTTCCTCAATCGCTTTCTTCAACTCCTCCAAAACAATGGAGCGGTGGTCAGCCTCTTTTTGTGTCCGCTTGTAGAAAGGCGCATCAACAGTAATCGACGCAAGACGAAAATGGTCAGGAAAAGCTCTTGAGAGACGAAAGAGAGCGCTCGATCGGTCTCTTTCGGAATGGGACCGGATATTCTGCAAATTCACGTAGACCCACGCCCTGTGAGTAAAGAGCCTTTTTTCCTCAAGCTGGAGAGCCGAAAGGGCTACCAGCATCTCAGGAGCAATCTGGTCTCCGAGCGAGGGTGTCGGCCCGACAACCCAATCCATCACTGGACCGCCCGCCATGTTTTCGCTCCACAAAAGGCCTGAGGTATTAAACGCCCTCCCGCGGGGGTCAAAGGGATACATTCGTCCAAACAGACTGGCACCCATATGCGTACTCAAAAACGCATTCCACACGATATGCGGATGGCGCACACAGTACTGCAGGAAATGCCACCAGGAGGAAGCTCCCTCAAGCGCCTCCTTGCGTCTCTTTCCAAAAAGGTCAATGGTGGTCTTGGGAGGAGTAAAGCCATCAACTGCCAACTTAAGGGCGGGAGCCACATTCGCCCCTACAAATGTTGCTAGAGCCATATCATGGAACAGCGGTGAGAGATTTCCACACGCCCACAGGTAGCGAAGCCGTTTCAAAAAGCGCCCCATCTGTTCACAGGAAGGATGCTCCAGAAGAGCCCTATCCTCCTCTGGGAAAAAGACTCCACGGTGCCATGCGAGCACAGCGCTATACGCCTGTGCAAGTGTGTATTGCTCAAGAACTTTTGCTTGGGCTATAGTGGGGAGCCCAACTTCCTTTATGTACATATGCTTTTCTTACCTTGAGGATCCCTTTGTCAATTGAAGATACCGCACCAGCCGATTCTGTGCACACCATACAACGCTCCTCGATCCATTTTTTCTCAGGGACAATGCTCAGTCGGCTCACGGGGTTCCTCAGAGACTTGTGTTTTGCTTTCACCTTTGGAACACACGAAGCGTTGGCCGCCTTCCTCATTGCGTTTCGGTTCGCCCACCTGGCCAGACGCCTCTTCGGAGAAGGATCGCTTCAAACAGCCTTCGTCCCTCTCTTTGAAGAGATACGACAGGAGGGGATGGAAAAGAGCTGTCGATTCTTTCGGGATCTGTACGCGGCGTGGATTCTGCTTGTCAGCCTTGTGTGCGTCATAAGCATAACAGCTCTTCTTGCCTGGAAAACGTGGGGAGAGCCGGACCGCTCGACTGTTGAGATTCTTGATCTGGCGCTCATCATCATTCCAAGCCTGCTTCCCATCTGTCTGTTCGGCCTCAACATCTCCTTCCTCCAATGCCAGAAAGCCTATTTTGTCGCTGGCGCCTCTCCTATCTTCTTCAACATTGTGCTCATTACCACAACCCTCTTCCTCCGATCCACCACCCCGCAAGCGGCCATGCCACTGTGCGCTCTGGCAGTCATTCTGGCCTCCATGGCCCAGTGGGGAGCCTCTTTCGTTCCTGTCTATAGAGACTGCAAAGCAACACTCGGGAAGGAGCTTTTCCACAAAATAGCCCTCCTTTCCCCCACTGTCAAAAGGATCTGGAAGCCCATCGCGTTGGGACTCATTGGCATCGGAGCTACCCAGATTAACAATGGGATTGATCTGATTTTTGCGCGAATCGCAGACCCAGAAGGACCGGCTCACCTCTGGTATTCTGTTCGCTTCCAGCAACTTCCCCTCGCTCTCTTCGGCATTGCCTTATCGAGCGCTCTCTTGCCCCCTCTCTCGAGAGCCATTCAGAGCGGCAACCAAGAGCAGTATCGCACCTTCCTCGATTACGCTATCCGCAAGGTGATCGCCTTTCTGGCTCCCTGTACGGGGGCGCTCATCGTCCTCGGCATGGCACTCATCCACGGTCTGTATGGCTACGGAGGGTTTTCCTTACACGCCGTCGTCATGACAACAGGCTGCTTACACGGCTACGCCCTCTCGCTTATTCCTATGGGGCTTATCATCATCTTTGCCAATGGTTTTTACGCCAAAAAAATATATACCATTCCTGTTCGAGGAGCATACATCAGCCTGTTTTGTAATCTTCTGTGTAACACGATCATGGTGTATGGGTTTGGATGGAAGGCTATCAGCGTCTGCATCGCCACATCTATCTCGGCGTGGCTCAACGCCCTCTACCTATATTGGGAGCTCAAAAAGGAGATGGGGGCGCCGCTTACTTCCCGACTAAGCAGTCTAAAGACGCTTGGCGCCGTTCTGGCAAGCTCAGTAGTCACCTATGTAGCCATGGCCCTTTTTTTCTCCCCGCCCATCCTTTTTACGGCCTTTACCACAAGTGTGAGCCTACCAGTCACCTTTGTAGACAAGATGATACACATTATCTACCCTGGAGCCTTCTTCGCCTTAAGCCTTTTTGCCTTTGCCGTGCTCTTCAAAGCGGAAGACCTCCTCGCACTGGTCAACATGGTTACTAAGAGGACGCAGGTTCAACCAAAATAGAAATCAGAGAGCCTTTTGGTCTTCCCGCCCCTTGGCGTTTGCCACCGCGGCCTTTAGTTTCTTTTTCCGTTAATGGGCTCAGGTTATTGTTAAGTCTTTCTTCAATAAAGGTTTCAAGATAGCGGGGATAGTGTTGAATAACTTCTTCCTTTGTCTCTCCAGCATATTCCACAGGGTACAAGGGATGAGAAAATATCCATGAATTATACTCTTTGCTAAACCACGGCTTGATCTGCCCAATTTCATCGAGAGCAATCTGTAAATGATTTTCTATTTCTTTCTTGGTGGCCATACGAGACCTCTCTTTTTAAATTCTTGCTCATTCCTGCCCTCCTCTGTGATCTCTGTGTCCTCTGTGGTTTAAAAATTGTTTTTGCGTACCAAACGAAGACGTGTGCATGGAAAAAGTTATGGCAATTATTTAATCACCACAATCGAGGCGAATCCCTCATAAATCTCTCTGCACTGATGAACCTCACCTGTGAAGTTCATCAGTGCAGCAAGAATTAAGTGGAACTCACCTTACAGATCGTTATCCACTATGAGCAATGAAATCGCACACCATGGGAATATTGATTTCGATGGGGAGAGGAATTTCGCCCATAGATGGAAGCGTCAGAAGTTTTCCAGTTAACGCGTTCTCATTCAACTGGAGGTACCCAGGAACCGCATTTCTTCCGCCCTTTACAGAGTCGACGACCATTTTGTTCTGCTTTGACTTGTCGCGAACAGCGATTTCCATTCCAGGTTTCACTTGGAAGGAGCGAATATTCACTTTCTTCCCATTCACCGTGATATGGCCATGGGAGACGAGCTGTTGCGCCGCAAAAATCGTTGGAGCTAACCGCAACCGGTATACGAGGGTATCTAGACGGCATTCCAACAGCTGCATGAGAAGCTCTGGAGTATTCTTGTGATGACGTGCCGCTTCAGCTAAGTATCGACGAAGCTGCGCTTCGCTCATCATACCAAACGATGCCTTCAGCTTCTGCTTCTCTTCAAGCTGAACGCCATAATCCGATTTCTTCTTTCGTTTGGCTCCATGCATCCCTGGAGGGTGCGCTTTGTGGAGGAGCGGGTTTTTTGATCGTCCAAAAATATTGACCCCAAAACGGCGTGCCACACGATTCTTTGAGTCTCGATACCGAGCCATGCTAACCTCTATTCTAATTTCCGGGCAAGTGCTCAAGAAGTTGGGGTAAGTACCCCGGAGGGGCCCCCCTTACCTCAACTTCTTCAGCCCTGTGTTCTGGAGAGCGTCCATTACACCTCAACCTCTTGAGCACTTGCATTTCCAGCAGAATGTCCTACATCCCTGCGCAAAGAGCATCCCACAGAAAGGGTTTTTTAATCAATGAGGCTTTTGCCGAACTGAGATTCGAAGTAGGTTTCTTTATGGTCCCTAAGCAGTTGCAAGAAGAATGAAGTGACAACAAAAAATAGAAAAACGTATCTCATGCGCCAAGTTTGTATCTTTTCATCAGCGCAGAGGCTAGCGCCAAAAGAGGCACCAGAGAACGCGGAGAAAATGGCTAAATATAAAGATCTCGCCCACACTATATTTGCAGCGGCCATTGAAGTGCATAGGACGTTGGGGCCAGGCCTTTTAGAAGAAGAAGAGGATCTCTCTCAGGGCGAGGTATTGCCCTTTTAGGGCGAAGCCCTCAAAAATTCTC
>JAJZPP010000064.1 GCA_021811115.1 bacterium
TCTGGCGCCGATGCCGCCTCCATCATCTATGGAGGAGTCATTCAGTACACAATAGACCCTGTTGTTACGCCCTTGAGAGCCGACCTTCCGCTCGTATTGGTCTATTCTGGAAAAAAAACACCCACTCCAGAGGTCATTCGGTACGTCATGGAACAAGAGGCACGCTCTCCGAAAACCACTGGAAGGCTCTTCGCCGCAATTGATGAGATTTCACGCGAGGCAGTTGCAAAGATTAATGATCTCCAAGCGCTTGGGAGGCTCATGAACCAAGCAAACGGCCTTTTGGAGGCATTGGGAGTGGGCACTCCTGAACTCTCCTCCTTGTGCTGGTCGCTCCGGCAAAACCCTGGCATCTTTGGAGCGAAAATTTCCGGATCAGGCCTTGGAGATTGCGCTGTCGGGCTTGGGAAACTCTCATCAGCTGTCCAGACAATACCCTCAACCGTCTCTTCAACAGGAGTTTTGCTGCATGGATAGCCGTCGTACTGCGGCCCGTCTGATCGTACCGCTCTCCTACCAGCCGTCTGTAGCCAGTGCGACAGCCTATGCGCCGGTGAATATCGCCCTCATAAAGTATTGGGGAAAACGAACCATTCCTCTCCACCTGCCCTTAACAGACAGCTTTTCGATCACCATCGATGCTGGGACCACAACGACAGTCACTCAATCCACCCTTTCTGACACCGTTTCGCTCAATGGCACCCCCCTTGATCCAAGCTCTCCATTTTACCTTCGGCTCACCACTTTTTTAGACCTTGTTCGGCCCCATCCAGCCTTTCGCTTTGCCATAACGACTCAGAATGATATCCCGACAGCGGCTGGGCTTGCCTCCTCAGCCTCAGGATTTGCAGCGCTTGTGCTGGCGCTCAACCGGTTTTTCTCATGGAATCTCTCAACCCAGCAGCTCAGCTGCCTTGCTCGACTGGGCAGTGGCAGTGCCTGCCGCTCGATCCAGGCGGGATTTTCGCATTGGAAGCGAGGCACTCGTGCCGATGGACTGGATTCCTACGCTGAAAAAGTTCCTGCAGAGTGGCCTGAGCTCGCCTTTGGCATCCTCCTCCTCTCCTCAAAACAAAAAACCATTGGCTCTTCTGATGCCATGCGCCGTACTGTCGATACTTCTCCACTCTTCCCTCTCTGGGCTTCCTGCGTTGAAAGAGACCTCGAACAGCTCCTGAAGAGCCTTGAGGGCAATGATTTTGACCTTTTTGGGAGAACGATCGAGCAGAATGCGCTCACCATGCATGCGACTATGCACGCCTCATGGCCGCCGATCGTGTATTGGCAGCCTGAAACTCTTTCAGCCTTGCATGCTATCTTCAAAGCACGGGCCGATGGGCTTCCGCTCTATGCCACCATGGATGCGGGGCCAAACGTCAAACTCTTCTTCCAAAAAAACCACACTGAAGAGGTTGTGAAGCTGTTTCTCGATATTCAGCTGACGAAACTTACGTTGCACTAGTGAGCCAAAAACTGCTCCTGGAACTTCTGGCCAAGCTCTTCAACCACTTTCCCATACGTTTTCCCCGTAAAAAGATGGTCTGTGACAGGGAGGAGTCCTCCTGGATAGGCTGATGGGATAAAGTGGATGTTGGGCCCTCCTCGGTAGTACCGAAAGAAATCTATCAAGGGTACCCCATCGTTTGTGCTCACGTAATTGTCAACCTGCCCACACAGATCCTCACTGAGCAGGGTTGGTGCCCCAAAGGTTGAGACTCGAATCATCTTGCGCTCATCAAGAGTGAGGAGCCGCAAAGCAGTACTCGTATCGGTTGCCCCCAGACTGTGGGCATAGTGGATAATCGCACCGCCCCCTTTTACCCCACCCAACTCAGTGATAAGCTCCTTCCACAGCTTCACAAGCAACTGTACCGGATAGGATTGGCGGCCAGCCATCGATCCAGCAGCCCTCAGGAGGTCGCCTGAAAACCCTTCTGTTGCCACATAGACAAAATGAACGGGCACATTCCCATGGGTCTTTGAGATGGAACTCACTGAAGAACGAATCTCCCGTGCGGTGTTGAGGAAGCCATTGATGTAGGTGAGGCGAACACGAGAGGCCTCATGCCCCTTTCCGAGCGTATCGATCTTGGTTTTGTCCAGATTATACCCAACCAGTCGCATCCACGATCTTCCGATAAATTCGCACACCGTATCCTCAAATCCAAACCGCATATCATCAAGCCAGGCACTTTTTGGTTTCGCATTGGTGATCGTCTTCAGAATGGAGGCAGAGACGTGGGAACACGCCTCCCGTACAGACCGTTGAATAGAGGCAAAGGAAAAAGGAACGGCGAACATCCCCGTAGGATCGACAAAATCGATGGGATTATTGTGAACAAACACCTGATCATCCACGCTATCAACAAGGCCCAATGGATCCCGCTCCACCCACCGTTTCAGGAGGGGATTGTACCGACGGACCCCAAAATCGTAAAGCTGCTCTCTTTCCATCCATCGCTTCCCACAGTACCGCCACGGGCAAAGCCCTTGAAGTAACCGCTCCCCCTTCGCATTGTAGATGTGGTTGGAGCCAAAGGCACTGTATCGATACACTTCGACAAGTGAGGAGCCTTCATAGAGGGCGGTAAGAGAGCCACAGCAGTCTGTGACGGCTCTGTACGGCTTTCCATCTCTTACCATGCCGACACAAAACCTCGAGAGCGGATGGAACACTTTGATCGTCGTATGCTTTGGAGAGGTGAGCGCCACCTCAACATCCCCAAACCAGACCACCTGTTGGGCTCCTCTTTCTCTCATCCTCCCAAACCCATCATACCGATAGGTCATCTTCTTGCCCTGCTGAATAACCTCGCAAAGGCGTCCCAAAGCATCGTAGGCGTACGTGACTCTTCCCTTTGCATCCTGCTTCTCAATCAGGAGTCCATCGGCGTCATACGAAAAATGGCTCTCACCGATCTTGATGACACGGTGGTTTGCGTCATACTGACAAGGGGTTCCATTCAGTGAAGAGAGGGTTCCAAGCGGATCAAAGGTGTACGCCTCAGCATACTCCCCTGACTCTCCAGCCAGTTGGTTGAGCCCATCGAAGGCCGCTTTTTGGGTGTAGAGGCCAAGCCCATCCTGTTTGGTGGTATTTTTTCGAGAAGAATTTTCTGGCGATGGAGGAAACGTCCACACCATATCTCGACAGGTCACCTCCCGTTTCGTCAGATGAAACGTCTCATCGAGAATCTGAACCGTCTTCAGCCCGCCGTCTGGATTGTAACTGGCCACACATTCCCCATCGTGGATGAGCCGACCGGCCTCATCGAAGGCGCGAACAACTTTTTTTTGTGCCACCTCATCTTTAGCCTCAACAATGCGACCTGCCCCATCAAAACTGTAGCGGTAATCGATCGATCCATCCTCACTGTAGAGGCGAACAAGGTGGCCCGCTCCATCCCACACGAAGTGAACCTGTCTGCCGGCTCCTGTGATCTTCGTCGCAAGCCTTCCATGCTCATCATACGCGTAGGATACCTCAAAACCGCCAGCCCCCTTCACGTGCTTTACGCGGCCACCTTCAACCTGCCATTCTACTGTACGAGAGACATCAGCCGTCTGAACCAACCGCATCGACCCCTGATCATCCAACGGAATGAACCGCTCATCCAAACAAGGGTTCCCCTTACTATCAAACCAAATCCTTCTGGCATTATCTGAAAAGGCTTCGCTGACATGGGAATGGTCTCCAAACTGCGTATCGACCTCAACCTGTCCATCCTTCGAGGAAAACGTGTTCTGGAGCAGTGTCTGCCGGCCACTTTGAGTGACCCGTTCATACCGGATCAGATGGCCGTTAGCGTCAAAAGTGGCAACGAAAGTGGCATTCTCTCCCATCTCAAGCCATCTCTCACAACCGCCATCTAAAGAAAATACTTGACGAACGCACACTTTGATAGCCCCCTCAAAGCGGAGCGACACGATTCTGTCGAAAGCGTCGTATTCCAGTGTGTACTGTTCATGGAGTTTACCGTGCTTATCGATCTGAGTGGTTCTGCGGAACTCATCCAAGGAAAGAACCGTTGTCTCATCATCCGTTTCGATGCGGGTCACGTGGGGGCCGTCGTAGGAGAACCTGACGACTTGGGGCTCTCTCCCTCCTTTTTCCCACGTCGACATCGCTACAACGCGTCCAAGCCCATCCCGATCAAACAGCTCGCACCGCCCATCCTTATACTGCACTTGCCTCGGATAGCCATCGAGGGTACGTCGAAGGAAACAGGCGCCTCCAACCTCATCCGGGGAAATTTCTTTTCTTGTTGAGAGCAATCCTGGCAGATCCCCAAAGGCCGCCCCCTTTTCCGAGAGGAGTGGGGGAGTCAGGAGCGTGGAAAGGTAGGATAAAAAGGCGACCGCTTGATCGGGGGTCTCGAGGCGAACCCGAACCCGATTTGGACTCTCTTCACGCCGCAAGAGCAGCTCTTTACCGCTCTTCGCATCAAGGCCACCACACGCCTCTTCTTCGCCATGTCTCCACCAGAGGCGCCACGTGGCCGCCTTTTCAAGAGTGGCATCATCGAGCGCCTCGTACGTGCCATCGTAGGCACTCTCTGAGCGAAGGTGCCACGTTGGGCCATGATCGTATATAATGGCCGTTGCTGCGGTATAACGAAAAAAACGGATTCTCCCATTCTGTTCGCGTATTGTCTGCAACTGATCACATGCATCAAACAAAAATTCTGTTTCATACCGCTCTCCTCCCTCGGGGTGATCGCCAGTCAGGCTCCCTTCGCGAATATGGAGAATTCTCTTGTCACTGTACAAAAAAAGGTGTGTGAGCGGAGCCTCATAGCCGCGACCGGTGAGGGTCAAGCGAACCAACCTTCCATTCTCCCACGCTGGTTTCATGGAGACAGGGCCGCACTCGATCGAGGATTGATCCCCTGAAGCAGACGAGAGGATCCGCTCTTCACAGTTACAGGGGAGATGGATATTTGAAATCACGGCGCGCAATTGATCCACATCTGTAGCTGGCGCGAGACCGAAAAAAGCAATACATAGAAGAAAAAATAGTAAGCCTCTTTCTAGCATAATGTTCTCCTAAACAACACTATTCAGGAGAATGGGGTAAAACCATAAAGATGGAGTTAAGAGCTGAGATGTGACAAAGTAGGGGCCGATATCCGAATCGGTCCAAAAATGCCCCCTCATTTCATGCATATCAAGCTAAGGTTTGTTCTTTTTCATCAGCGCAGAGGCTAGCGCCAGAAGAGGCGCAGAGTACGCAGAGATTTATAAGGGCTTCGCCTTGATATTTAGCCATTTTCT
>JAJZPP010000065.1 GCA_021811115.1 bacterium
AAACTTTGTATACCATGGCTTACATAGGTATGTAGGCATGGTATACAAAGTTTAATATGCGGAAAAAGACAAGACAGATATTCAAGGGATTTAAGGGATGTTGTACTAGTGCTATATCCCTGTTACGAACGTATTGCTCTCCAAAAGCGCAGCAAAGGTGGTGTTTTTGAACACACCATACCCTTCGCGATAACATACCGCGAGTCTCTGTCGCGCCTCGAGACTCCCTCCGTCAACCCCCTTCCATAAGAGCATTGTCACCCGCTCCTTAAGCCCATCGACCCCCTCAGAATATGCTGGCGCCGCCGATACTTTGGACTGGTACCACGTCGCGAGCCGTAACACAAGCGAGAGGTCGTGCTGGAAGGGATCCATCGCCCGAGGATCCAGGTCATACGCCAAGGCGTAGGTGACCAACGCTTGCGCCTCGTCTTGAAGAGAGGGTACCACGTTCTGGAGCGCGGGGACGAGTTTTAAAGAAATATCTTTACAGACGTCCTGAAAAATCCTGTGAGCCCAGTGTGGTTCTTCTTCATACTCCTTGACACACAGGCGGATGGCAGCCTCCTCATTTTTCTCAACACCAAGGCCGAAAAAGAGCATCTGAGCCATAAGATATCGAGCGATGGTAAAATTTTTTTCTACGCTTTGTTGGAAAAAGGAGAACGCTTCACGGTAGAGAGGTGTTGCCACATTTGTTGGCTGTCTCTCTGCTCGCTGCATGTACTGCAGACCCACATCATACAAAAAAGCCCCGTCCTCCATTAATTCACCCTCTTGAAAGGGTGTGAGCTCATATGCACAGATAAAGAAGCTAATGGCAAGGGCGTGATCTTTGGCGTCCGCACAGTTGTACCTCGAGGCATATGGCAGAAGCTCTTTACTCAACCCATTCGGGAAAGCCTCTTTTTCTTCCTGAAGGAACTTGACGGCTCGCTGCGGTTCGACCTCGTAGACAGAGATAAAACATCTGAGCGCTTCCAGATCGTTTTTTGCACACCCAAGACCACAATAGTACAGGAAAGTCAGTTCAAGCCGCGCTCGAGACGAGGTCTCTTTTAGCTGAGAGAAAAGTTCAAACGCGTTCCGATACTTCTTTCTGGCCTGCACATCATCCGTTTCGTTTTCCGCTCCCTCCACAATATCGAATCCGACAGCCAGCTTCACCTTTGTGGCCGTGGGGACTGAAAACAGCCTTGTTATGATCTTGTTGATACGCTCCAACAATCCTTCATCAGTACAATATGTTTGAGTTTTGACAAGAAGTTTCCACACTTCCAATCGATGAACAACCCGTAACTGTTGGTCACTGAGCTCAGCGAGCTGGCTCAATATCCCGAGAACCTTCCACAAGACTGTCTCTCGATGTGGCGTTTGCAAGAGAAGAGTTCTGACAGCCGGCAAGGCATGAAGAGGGCTCACGTTCGGCTCAGCAAATAGTGTCGCACGTGTCGTCATAGGTTCACTCCTTAGCGATGAAATGTGTGAAAGATAGCTTGCGCATCGGTGTGGTTCAGCCCGCTTCGTGCCATGATCTCTTCTACAGTCGCCTGTGCGATATCTTCAACGCCCCGAAATGCCATCAACAGCTTATGCCGCTTTACCTCTCCTATCCCCTTAATACCATCAAGTCGGCTCGACAGATGGGTCACAAGGCGGCGCTTTTTCTGAAACTGGATGGCAAACCGGTGGGCTTCATCGCGGATCCGCTGGAGGAAGTGGAGCTCTGAGGAGCGCTCAGGAAAGAGGAACGGCCCATCTCTTCCCGCCACAAAGAACTGCTCCCGCGTCATCCCTCGATCATGACGCCCATGCTCCTTGGCAATCCCCACCACATCAACGTCTAAAAAGCCCACCTCTCGCAGCGTCCGGAGAACCGATGCGAGCTGTTCCTTCCCTCCATCGACGAGGATGAGATCGGGAAGCTCCTCCGTCTCCCCTCCCTTGCTATACCGCCTGCGGACCGCCTCGTCGAGCATGGCAAGGTCGTTTCCAATGGTCACACCCCTCATGATAAACTTTCGATAGCGGGATGTCTCCCGATCCCCATCCACATACCCGACACAAGCAGCTACTAGCCCCTTGCCCGCAAAATGAGAGGCGTCAAAGCAATCGATGATACGGGGCAGCCGCTTGAGCCCAAAATGCTCCTGGATGGACACCCCAATCGCCGTCTTCCGCCGATGGATATCTGGCGTTTGAAACAGTTTGGCCCGCGCATTATCGCAGGCAAGGGCGACAAGCGCATGTTCCGCCGGTGTCGTAGGCCTCTTGATAAGAATCTGAGCGTTAAAATGGGTGCATAACCCATCGTGGAGTGGTTCTAGAGGCCATTGTCCCGTAGGAATCAAAATTTCTTTTACACCCTCAAGATCGGCGCGACTTAAGTAGTATTGGGCCACAAGCTGCTCCTCGCAATCAGAAGAGACGCCCTCTTCTTCGAGGTCAAAACACCACGACTCGCCAAAGACAAGAGAGGATTGTCGATAGTGCATGAGGGCGAGCGCCAGCCGCTTCCCCTCTTGCCAGCAACCCACAACATCGGTATCAGAGGTTCCCTTTGTCTTTTCAGAGACTTTTTCCTCATGGATGGCGGAGAGCAACTCGAGCTTGCGATGCCAGACAGCCGCCTTCTCAAATTCGAGACGATCGCTTGCCGCCTGCATCTCAGACCGCAGCATCGCCTCCACAGCAGCCGTCTTTCCAGAGAGAACAGAGGTGGCCAGGTGGACTGAAGCGGCGTATTCCTCTTGTGTGATGGAGCCGACACACGGGGCGGTGCACCGACGCAGTTGGTAGAGCAAGCAGGGGGCTGTGCGACGCCGAAACTCTTCGTCAGAACACTGACGGAGCATGCAGACTCTGACCACCAAATCAAAGAGGTGTCGTGTGACCATCTGCCGCGCAAAAGGGCCAAAAAGCCTGCCCTTATGAGATTGTGGAAGGTCCTTCCCGCGCACCATTTCAATGAGCGGAAACGGGTGATCGGTTGTAAGGCGAATGAGGAGCGGGCTGCGATCATCTTTCAGGAGGATATTATACGGGGGCCTATGCTGCCTAATCAGCCGAGCCTCTAAGAGCAGCGCCTCTGCTTCAGTAGCGGTGATAATGGTCTGAATATCGACCACCTTTGCCAAGAGAAAAGGAATCTGAACTCTCCCATCACCCCCCGGAAAATACTGCTTGAGCCTCATTTTGAGGTGTTTGGCTTTCCCAATGTAGAGGACAGCGCCTTCGCCATCTTTCATCAGGTAGACGCCGGGGCCATCAGGGTAGCTGTTCAACAGCGCGACATCAAAGAGCGGGTGCATGTTCCACGAAGGCTAATTGTCCACAGGCAGCCGCGATATCACGCCCCTTCGTAAACCGACAGGTTGTCACGATTCCTCCCTTCTTGAGGATATCTCGAAAGGCGACAATCCGGTCAGTCTCTGGCCGCTTCAACGCAACGCCTGCGACTGGGTTATAGGGAATAAGATTGACAGAGCATGGCGGCTTGATGAGTCGAATCAACGCATGGGCATCGTCAGGGCTGTCATTGATGCCTGCCAGCAGGATGTACTCATAGGTAATATCTCGGCCAGTCGCCTTTCGGTACTCCTCGAGGGCACGCAAAATGTCTCCCAGCTCATAGTGACGGGCATACGGAATGATCTTTTTCCGAACCTCCTGACTTGGGGCGTGGAGGGAAAAGGCGAGGTTAATGGCAATCCCCTCGGTAGCAAGTGCGCGGATTCCTTCCACCACGCCCACAGTCGAGAGGGTAATTCGTCGCTGTGAGAGGCCAAGGCGATCGGGGTGAATGAGCGTTCGTATGGCGGCAACAACCGCCTCATAATTGCGAAGAGGCTCTCCCATTCCCATGAAGACCACGTGGGAGACTTTCTGTCCAAGCCGCATCAACTCTCGGTTGATCTCCATGACCTGTCCGACAATCTCGGCGGTCGTCAGATTCCTTAAGAAACCGGCCCGTCCTGATGCGCAGAAGGCGCACCCAACAGGGCAGCCAACCTGCGAAGAGACACAGACGGTCATGCGGCCGGGCGCCTCTATGAGCACTGATTCGACGAAGTGGCCGTCATGCAGTTTCCATAAATATTTTGTCGTCTCCCCATCTTCTGAACGCTCCTTCTTGACCCACTCGAGCGGGGAAATCGAGAACTGGGCTTTTAGACTCTCTTGTAAAGATTTTCCTACATTCATCATGGCATCGAAGGATGAAGCAGACCGCTTCCACACCCACTCTTCAATCTGTTTAGCCCGAAACGCGGGTTCACCGTGCTGCTGTAGCCATGCCACAAGTGATTCACGAGGCGTTTCATACAATTGTTGACGCTGCATATGTATTTCAAAAACTAATACTTTAGAAGCTACAAGTATACAGAATGTCCTACGTTGTCGTCTATTCAGGTTTCCTTCTCTCACGCAAAGAATGAAGGATTTTGCCTGATACGCACGATAAAATTTTTATCATGCGTATCAGGCAAATCCTTCATATCATGTTTTAATGGGTAGCAAGATGTAACTTTTGCATACCAGCATCAATCAGGACATCCAACGTCTTGCTAATCGATTTGTGCATCTGTCTGGCAGCCTTGGCAATGAAGTAGTGGCGCTCACAATCCGTTCTGTAGGCAATGTTTCCTCGGAATTTGGTCTTATCTATCGGCTCGGGAATCGGCTCTCCTTGCTTTGCATACAGTTTAAGAGCGGCAGCTATGGCCTCTTTTATGGCATGCATTCCAGCTTCGATGGATTCAGCGTCAGTACAGACTCCGGGGAGCTCGTTAACTCGAATGATATAAATATTTTTACCTTCGTGTAGCTCCTGCTCAACGGTGTATGACCAATTTAACTTCAAATAGTAGTCTAAATTTTTTTAGTAACCATGATCGGTTAATACCTCCTTCAAATCCCTCATCGGTGGTGTAATATGTATCCCAATTTTGCCAGCTTCATTCATTTTCAAAAGCGCGCGCGTCTTTCCGAAAGCGGCTCTAGTGTGCTTTTTACAGGCCTCATGCCAAACTGCCCAAGTCCAAAGAGGATATCATAGTCAGCGCATATTTCTGCGACACTCCACGAAATAATAGTTGGGGGTTTACCGTCTATAGTAATACCAAGATTGTGGCAAACCTTTTCTACCGTAGTTTTCTTTGGGTTATCTTTATAGCGATCTTCACGCTGCCGCCTACACAATAGTGGCTC
>JAJZPP010000066.1 GCA_021811115.1 bacterium
TTGTGTCAATGCTCTCTAAGGGGCCTTAAAAAAACGGAATCGGAAACGCAAACGTTCACGGTGGTTCCCAGACTTGTGGGTAAGGGATCAGGTATCTACGCCGCCGTAGTGCCGTGGACTGTTCCGAGAAACCTTGGATCCCACAGAGCGAGGAATATCTTGACTGGATCCAGCAGCGTCGTCAGCGATGGGTTGGCGTCGTAGGAATCGAAAATCTGAGACAGAATCCCCTCTCGATCCTTTGTTGGGATTTTTTCCAGTTGCTCTTTGACAAGCTTGGCAAGTGTCAGAAGGAAATCATCCTGCGATAAGGAAATAGATCCATCCATAATTCCTTTAAGCTCACCTCCTGTCACACCACCAGCTTCGCTCTTGTAGAGGAGCGCCATAGCCGTGGCGAGCAGAGAGATGGTAAAGGTGGACATCACGCTCTGAGCCTGCTCTCGCGTGAGCAAATTGGCTGCGACGGCATGGTCGATACGCACCTTGATGAACCGGGCCATACTTTCACTGGTGAGGATGCCAGCAAGTGAGAGCGCAAACGCTTTGGCAGCGTCTTTTGAAAACTGTTCCTCGGATTCTTTGGGCGATGCCTTAGCCAGACTGATCGCAATGGGGGTTGCCCAAGCGACTGTGGTAGCGAGGAGTCCTCCGGCAAGCAGCGAGAGCTCTGATGCTACTGCGGCGTGAAGGAGCGGAGGGGCCACCATCTGTGCGGTTGTCAACCCCGGGACCAGCGATTGAATGAGAGGAATGACTGAAGTGTCGGCCGCAATGGATCCGAGCAACAGAGCAAAGGCCGGTTGCATGGATACAGGAGTTTTTTCAGAGGCCGTCTTGAGGTAGTCTCGCAAAATTCTAAAGTGCTCATCTTGCTCTTTGATATCAACTTTACGCCGATACTCCTTGGCCTCCTCGGCAAGCTTGGCGGTGCTTTCGCTCCACTTTTCAAGCATGCTGAGCACCAATTTCTGCTCTGCGATCTTAAATGCTTTCTCGATGAGGGAAGGGTCGGCTGTTGAAGGGGCGGAAAACTTTTTCGAAGCACGCTCGATGCCAAAGCAGGCATCAAAGGCGAGCGCAATTTGTTGGAAGTTTTGAAAGGTGAGATTGGGCGGTGGGAGAAAGGGCAATCCAGCTATACAGAGCTCTTCAATCCGTTCCTTCTCACTCTGTTTTATCTCGGAGACGCCTCTCAGCTCCCCTTCAGCGCGGAGCGTTTCTTCGAGGGAGCTTCCTCCGAACGTGTCGAGCCATGCTTGGAGGCTTTCGCTTTCTTTTTGGCTACTAGGAATGTTAACCATACGTATATCCCCTCGGAATTATCAAATCATTCTACTTTCATAACATTAAAGATAGTATACCTACAAGTACTAGCCTGTAAACAGAATGGGTGGCTGTTGCCTTGGATCTTGCTGGGTGCGAGTGAGGAAGGAGAACTGTTTGATGATGGTTTTGGCGGGATCCATGAGTGTATTGAGGGCAACAGTATTAAAGTCGGAGAGCCGTTTCACCGTCTGAGCAAAGTTTTCAAATGTTTGCTTGGCAAACTTTTCTTCGCTCGTACTGCGATACAGCTGTTGATACCCTTCTGTGAGCTGTGTTTGAAGCGATTTTGGAACGGCAGGAGGATGGGTGTACGGGAGCTTGGTCTCATCCTTTTTGCGTTCGGCGAGCCGTTCTTCCTCACGTCTGGTCAGTTCTTCTGGAGTGGGCGTTGTGAGTCGATGGATGATCCCAGTCTCTGTGGAACTCAGGCTTAAACCGAGGAGAGAGGCTCCCATCTGAGGCGTGATGAGACCGACTCGGGCACCGACGATCACAGCGGCCGCCGTCTCTGCTGGGATTCCTTGTGCTTGGAGCTGTTTTACGGCCGGTAATTCTAGAATAGTCTGTTGCTGAGGCTGTGGTATGCTCTGAAAGGCTGTGACGAGAGGTTCGAGAGTAGGTTGTGGAGGTGGTGGGGGAGGCGCTGCCGGAGCCTCGACGAGAGTCCCTGTGGGGGGAGTCTCTTCTTTCATGCTAGTCGCTTGGCGTGTTGCGACGATGAGCGCTTTAACCACGGAGCGGACCGTGTCGGGAAGTCCGAGTGCGTTGAGTGTTGCCTCCAGTTCATCTCTTCCGCCCACCTGCTCCTCTTTGGCAATCTCTTCGGCAGATACTGGTTGACCGCGTATGGCGCTCAGAACTTCAGCTGGGGCCATTCCTCCTTGAATGGCAGCCGCTGTTGCTATCGAGAGGAGGTACGCTTTTTGAACAACGGCAAGAACGGAAATCAATGATTGAATCGAGGCTTCGGGCAGTCCTGCGAGGCTTGGTGTGCTCGAGATGAGAGTGACGGCAGACTGACGGAGTGATTTGTCATCGCTTGCTTGAAGGGCCAGTTGTTCTGCAAAGGCAAGAGAGGAGGCGCGTGTTGTCTCTTCTTCAGTACCCTTTCCTCCGCTCGCTATAAACTCTTCGATGGCAGCCGATAAGGAGACTCCTCTTGCGCCAAGATTTTTTATCCATGCTGGCGTTGTTCCAGCGACGTTGAGACCGGCAAGAATAGCGCCTCGTTCGAGCATGTGTGAGATCACTTCTTGGAGGGCGCCTGACTCCATAATGAGATTTAGGGCACGACCAACATCGCTCTTTGGGTTCAGGATATCGGCGATCGACAATCCCATGACAACCGGCAGACCTGTTTTTGGGTTTGAAAGCGCTTCAGAGCCGCCTGGAATATTTCGTAGTTCTGGAAATACGTTGAGGAGTACCTCAACGAGGGCAGCGGGGATCGTGGCCCCATGCTGTTGCAGGTATAGTTGGAGCAAGAATCCGGCCAGTGATCCGTTGAGCACGGTGTAGAGGGAGTTGGACATACCGGGGACGTTGATGGGGAGCACTTGATCGAGGTACAGTTCAGGGAACGTGGAAAAAGAGGGGTCTATCGTCACGCCGTTTGAGGCAAGGCTGCTAATAATATCTGGGAGAAGTGGGCCAATATTGCCAACAAGGGAAACAATGGCTTGATTAAAGGCATCCAGCTCGGATTGGGTTGATGAAAAAGAAGGGAGCGGTGGGAAATCGGCGGCTGTTACGTCTTTAAAGAGAGGAATGGTAGCTGTGCCAATTGGTGGAGGGTATGTTTCCGCTGTGTACGTGGGGTTTGACTGAAAGAGCTGTGCGACCAATGTGTCGTACGCTGAGAGGCTATTGATACTATCGACCGAATCTTGATCGATGAGCGTAGAACCCGAGGCAATAAGTGAGGCTCTTGCATTCTGATCGGCGATGACCTTATTGGCTGCATCAATGACTTGGTTAATAACCCCCAGGTTGTTCGCAAACGCTTGGTAATTGGATTGGTAGTTGGTATAGATGGTGACGTTTTTAGAGTAGACCGTTTGATTGTAGGTTGCGACAGCTTGCGCTAATGCCAGCATGAAAGCGTTGGTTGACAGTGATGATGATTGTAAATTGAAGATACCCATCCTCATTCTGGCATCACTCAGACCGGTGTCGATCGCTGAGAAGAGCTGGGCGAGCTCTTTAATCATCAGCTGTGTTTTTGCCAAAATGTCGAACAATTGCATCATCGACATACTGGCTGACGTTGGAACCAGAGCCGGCTGGCCGGCGTTGACACCCCCTACCTGTGTTTGATAGGTGGCTTGCACTTGTGAAAGTGTGGCTTGGAGTTGGGACTGTTGGAGTTGCAGAGATGACTGAATGGTTTGAAGTTGGGACTGCCAGCCGGCTGGAAGTTGTGCCATAAACTGTTCTTGAGATGCTTGATCGGCCGTTTGGGCAGCTGTGTAGGCGGCTTTACTATTGGCAATGGCGGTCGCAACGAGCGGTTGGATGGCTCCTGAGATATACGCTTGCATTTGTGTGAAGAGGACCCTGAGTGGATCTGTTGTGGCGAGCGTGTCTAAGTAATCGCTCATATCCGCGTCCAGCTGGGCTTTCTGGGTCGTCCATTTGGTGGTCAGCGTTTGGAGTGCGGTCAAATCGGCCTGAATGGCGCTTGAATTATGCCCATATATTGCATCTGTAGACACATCTGAAACAAGCTGAGAGGTTTGCGTTAACAGCTGCCCTGCAAGGTCTGTATAGTTTCGAAAGGCATCGAGGAGTGACTGTGGAGGCCATTTATAGGTGCCATTCTGGAGCTCTTGAATCTGGGCAGGTGTCAACCATGGGAGTGGTGGAGCCGATGAAAAAGGGGCTCCTGATGGCGCCTGGGCATTGGCAATAAAGGTTGCCATTTTATTGACAGCATCCTGTAGCTGGCTTACGGTCAGACTTAAAGCAGCAATGGTTGTCTGATTTTGTCCTTGTCCGATGATAGATAGAAAGTCACTGCCTGAGATCGTGCCGTTGAGGTACCCGGCGCACGCTCCGGTAATGGCAGCAAAAGACTGGTACATCGAACCCGTTGGTGAGAGTTCGGATAGTATGTACGCAAAATCGCTTTGATAGGATGGCGGGATTTCTGATGGGATGGACGACATAGGATCTCTCCTTTGCCACGAAGGTAAAGTAAATAAAAAGGGGGAAGAAAAGCCTTGTACTGTCGAACACTCTGAAGATGCTAGCGCATCTCTCTAATGTGGAGAGAAAAACATCTCCATCGACTTAAAAAACGAAGGCTTTAAAGAGTTCGTGAAGCGCGCTCCTCCACACTCACCTCCCCCTACATTTTTATTGTATCACACATAGATTTTTTTATTGGAAATATTTGACAACTTTTTGGTTCATGAGAAAGCATGGGGCATGAGCGCGAGGCTTTTCAGGGTAAATAGAAAACGTATCGCATATGCCAAGTTTGTATCTTTTCATCAGCGCAGAGGCTAGCGCCAAAAGAGGCGCAGAGAACGCAGAGAAAATGGCTAAATATAAAGAGCCTTTTGCAAAAGGCTCTAAAGATGAAGATCTCACCCACACTATAATTGCAGCGGCCATTGAAGTGCATAGGACGTTGGGGCCAGGCCTTTTAGAAGAAGAGAATCTCTCTCAGGGCGAGGTATTGCCCTTTTAGGGCGAAGCCCTCAAAAAAAATTCTCCGCGTTCTCTGCGCCTCTCTTTTGGCGCTAGTACAACATCCCTTAAATCCCTTGAATATCTGTCTTGTCTTTTTCCGCATATTAAACTTTGTATACCATGCCTACATACCTATGTAAGCCATGGTATACAAA
>JAJZPP010000067.1 GCA_021811115.1 bacterium
TGGTGAAAAACTTATTTTTTTAAAAATGTTGTTTGCGCTAAAATAGAAACAACAAATTTGACAAGAGGCTTTTTTTGTGCATCCGTTACCGAATGCCCAACAACAAAAAGACGATCAGCTTCGTAGAGAAGAGGATCGACGTGAAGAGAATGAACGACGTCAACTCGAAGCGCAAATGCGCGATTTTGACGCCCATCGCTTTTACGACGCACTCGAGGTGTGGACTTCGATTCCAATTCCTCCCCTTGTTCCGCAGACGCTTCACCTTACGCCTTTCAGGCAAAAGATTGTCATGGTCCAGCCGTTGCCCATAAGTCGCCGCGACCTCAACGAGATGCGACAGCTCTCTTACGATTGTTCTCGGCTCATTTCTCTATTACGTACGATGGATCAGCGTGGGATGGAGTATCCGTACATCAATTTTGTGTACCGTGGATTGCTGGAAAAGGCTATCGCTAAGTGCCTCCATTTACATACGGCTCGGGAGCAGTATACGCGCACCTCTCGCGGCCTGTGGGGGCAATTAAGCCGCCTTTTAAATATTTCCCTGCTTGACGCGGCGAGGAAAGATATCGAGCGGTTTAAACAGCGTCTTGAGGCGCTCGTGATGATGACTCGCCACCAAGAGTTTCTTTCGGATTTGATCCGTCTGAAGCGGTCGGTAACCTACCGGACTGGCGCCGTTCTCGATCAGAACCAGGGGGCTTCCCCGCCAGCCAGGAGGCCTCCGCCTCCACGCCAACCGGCGCGCCCCCCCTCGTCAAATAAACCGTCAATGTGAGATACTTTTCGAAGTTTCTTTGTTCGGAGGTTCATGTGACAGTAGATTCAATTCGCCAAAGGCCTATTGGACAGGTTCTCCCTGAAGTTCCTGTTGCGAAAGCAAAACCCCGAGACGAGGTGGTTGCAAAAGTCAACGAGTGCTGCCTGAGAGCGTCGCGCGTAAAACCGGCAGCGGAAAAACGGGAGATCTACTTGGAAGCCTTTCAGGCTCTCAAAAGTAGTACCGACCATGAATTACGCCCCACGCTCTTCCAACTCTTTGAACGGTATGCGATGGACGGATGGTACGCCAACGTGAGTCAAGAACGAGATGCGTCCGGCCAATCGGTTGATCCTGAGCTTGGATTTCGGAAGAGCGCCCGCTTACTGGAATTATCCTTTTGGATGCAGCTGCATGATTTTGGGTTGCATCGTGATGAGGCGGGCCCTGTAGCAGGATACTCTTCATTGGAAGAGCTCATTGACCAGCTCGGTATCAAACCCACCGACCGAGGCGTTTTGATCGATAGGATAATGCAGACGGCGATCGACCCTTCTGTACTCGCGAGCGAGGCTGATAAGAAGGGACTTCGAGCGGTGATGGCCAAAACGCTTGTTGGCTTGACATATTCCCTTCAGAATCTAAAGATGTTTTCTCAGCCCAAAGTTGCCACCTACCAGTTGCACCGGAAGTTACAAGATTGGACCGAGGCGCTCATCGGACGGGAGACACAGGAGCTGCAACGTTCCTTGGCCGACTATTACTACAACCGATGTGTCTTCATGTGTAGGCTGCGAGGCGGTTCTGCAAAGGAGAAAATCGACAGCTACATCCCTGTCTTGGCCGAGTTGAAAGCCTGTTATTCTCCCCAAGATCAGAAGCTTATAGAAATGGAAGGTAGGATATGGAATATGCGCGGGCTGATTATGCACGATTCAGGCCTTCCAGATGCCGCCAAACAGGCTGAAACCTACTTTGAAAGAGCCTATGCCACATATTATTTGATGGCAAAGCACGATAAATTCCTCATCGGGAATGTGTTGACGAGTCTCATCCACTGTTTTTCAACCAAACCTCTTGATGATACTCGCTACAGGCAGTTGCGAGAGTATATGCAAGAGCTAGAGCGTATCGTTGTCGAATTTAAGAGAGAAGGTAGTGAGCATTGCTATGTTGAGGAGTATCCAGAGTCTATTGCAGAAGCAGAGAAAGCTCTTGCGGCTTTTAAGGGTGGGCGGTGAAAACTGGACTTATGTCCTTTTTTCTGGCCCGGCTTCTAGAGAGGCGTTTGTCATAACGAGAGATTTTTGCTTGAGATCATATGCGTGCATAGATCAAGCAAAAATCTCGCTTCTGGCAAACGCTCTCTCAGAAGACGGGCCAGAAAAAAACCAACGTCCAGTTGAAAATTCAAGCTGCACAAAAAACCAAACATGCTCCAAAATAGATGCGAAAGCGCTGGCCCCATCGTCTAGTGGTTCAGGACATTAGATTCTCATTCTAATAAGGCGGGTTCGAATCCCACTGGGGTCAGTTTTCGGGACTTTAGCTCAGCTGGCTAGAGCATCTCACTCTTAATGAGAGGGTCGATGGTTCGAACCCATCAAGTCCCATTTTTCTAGCAATTATTACTTCTTTTCTATATCCTCCTATCCAAACTCGGCAGGCGCTCAAGAAATGTCCTCTTTACCTCAACTTCTTGAGCCCTTGCCGAAGTGAATAGGTATTAGTATGAGCTCCTTTCATGATTGCGCAACAGATGTGATTCGGGAAAAGACGACAGCTTTAGAACAATCTGTTGAAAAAAAATTACGCGTTAAGAATCTTCATGGACTGCACGCTCGGCCAGCGGTCGCCATTGTTCGCCTCCTCCGTGCATCCCGCTCTGCAGTCACTTTTTCCTACGGTCGCCATACGGTGGATGCGCACAGCGTGCTTGGCCTCCTCATGTTGGCAGCTCCCAGGGGTTGCTGGATTACCGTTTCTGTGACCGGCCCCGATGCTCTCGATACGCTTGGAAAGTTAGAAGAATGCTTTCAACAAAAGTTTGGAGACGAGAGTGAGTGACGAGACTCCTCATAGTGAGTGTTGGCTTCAAGGAAGAGCTATTGTTTCTGGCATTGCTGTCGGTCTTCCTTTTTTTCTGCAAGAGTGTTCCCTTCAGTCCAGTGAGACCTCTCGGTCCTCTTTCTCCTTAAGCGATGAGATAGCCCGCCTCGCATCAGCCTTTGCGCATACCCAGCATGAGCTCGGTATACTGGTCGACAAGTTATCGTCAGAAGGCTTTTGTCAAGAGGCAGCAGTGATTGAGACACAGGTGGCTCTCGCAGAGGACACCTCTCTTCGGCAGGAGATTGAGAACGCCATCCAGACCCAGTTTCTGCCTGCAGAAGAGGCTGTTCGCGAGGTGACCGAAGAGTTTAGGGGTCGATTTGAACTGCTCCCCGAAATTGTCTTTCGCCAGCGGTTCGATGATGTGGATAGCATCTGTCAGCGGCTTATCGCCTTTTTGACAATGGGCGGGTATGCCCACGGACAGATCCCTCAGCACGCCGTTGTGTTTGCCAAAAGCGTGACCCCATCCATCGCCGTTGAAATGAGCGTTCATGGGGTAGGAGCGCTTGTCACCACGCATGGCGGCCCTATGTCCCACACAGCCATCGTAGCGAAGGCTCGTGGTATTCCTTACGTCTCCGGTATCGATGATAGCCGTATGGCCCCATCACGAGAGGGGGGCAAAGTCATCGTTGATGGCCTCGCAGGCCTGGTTATTGTCAATCCTACCAACGAGACGATGCAGCGATATATGGCGCTGGCAGCCGCCCATGATCTATGTCTCCAGGAGAATACGGTCGCCGCCGCCCCAGAAACCCGCACGAGAGATGGGCAAAGAATCGCCCTTCTGGCCAATGTTTCAGGAGTTCCTGAGATGAAACAGGTGAGCTGTTTTGGTCTTGATGGAGTGGGGCTCTATCGTACTGAGTATCAAGTTCTTGAGCACCGACGGTTCCCTTCCGAAGCGGAACAGGCCGCCTCGTATGCTGAGATGGTGCAGCTTGCAGAAGGGAGGCCCTTGGTTATCCGAGCCTTCGATTTTAGTTCCGACAAAGGGTGGGAAGAAGTGTGGGATGTGCTGCCCAATGTCAAAGAGGGGAGGCGCGCCACCTCACTGCTCCTGGACCACCAAACTGTCTTTCAGGCACACTTGCGAGCCATTATCCGAGCGTCACGCCACGGCCCGCTCTCGATTCTTTTTCCAATGGTCTCCTCAGTTGGTGAGCTGGAACAGTGTAAGCTCTTGGTTCAGGAAGCGTGGTCCTTTGTATGTGCCGAAAAGGAAGTGGCGTTCCCACGTATCGGAGCCATGATAGAGCTTCCGGCGCTGGCGTTTCAGACACGCGCCTTGGCCTCGATGGTTGATTTTCTAGCCATCGGTACCAATGATTTGATCCAATACGCTCTGGCTGTTGATCGGAGCAACACCGCCTGCTTTGATCCCAACCTGACGTTCCATCCAGGTCTTTTGCACCTGTTGGCCATTATTGTTCGCGAGAGTACTGCTGTTGGCGTACCTGTCTCAGTCTGTGGAGAAATGGCTTCGGATCTGCTGATGACCCCATTCCTCATAGGAGTTGGTTTTCGACACTTATCGATGGTCCCAAGGCTCGCGCCAATGGTCAGACACCTCGTACGATCGTTGACGGTTGAGGAGTGCGAGAGACTGGCTCGAGAGGTGCTTGGTATGGATTCTCCAGAGACCATACGCGCCCGTTTACGAGAGTGGTACTGTCGCAACCACGGTGTACTCCAATGTTAGGGACCTTAAGATTTTTGTCCCGAGAACAATAACGGTTTCCAATGTATTGCCTTTTTCTTGATACGTCTAGTGCTACTGCCGTCTTGGCTCTCTTTGAGGATGGAAACGTGTTGGAAGAGGTCGCTCTTGAGGTGAAGTCGGCGCGTCATCCGTGTGTCGTATGGCAATCGATGCTGGATCGCCACCATCTAACCTTACAGGAGATTGATTTCCTGGCCTGTGGTGTGGGGCCAGGATCGTATACAGGGTTGCGTACCGCTGCTGCCACTGTGAAGGGGGTTGTCCTTGCGACTGCGAAACCTATCGTTGCGGTCTCAAGCCTTCTCACGTTAGTGCCAGAAGGCCTTGGCCGCTATGTCCTTATGATCGACGGGGGGATAAGTGGAGCGTATACCCAAAGGGTGAGCGTCTCAGAAACGAGTGTAGAGCCAGATGCTCCTCAATCGATTCCATCCAATGAGCTTGAGAATGTTATGGCAAAGGAGACGTCTCTTATCACGGATAGTATGGGCTGGCTGGAGAAAAAAGGGCTTAAAACCTCTTCCATTCAGACGGAGC